>JABDJW010000226.1 GCA_013002375.1 Acidimicrobiales bacterium
CCGGTGGCCAGATCAGCCATGATTGCTCCCTCGATAGCTACACCGACGAAATTACGCCGTTGTCGTGCAAAAGGCTAGAGGGCTGCGCGCGGCGAGTCAACGATTTCGCGCGGAGCGTGTTGCCACCGGGGACGCGACCCGTCGTCGCGGTGGCGCGAAAACCGCTACTGACCAGGCCCGATGCCGGCGCTAGTTCTCGAAGTCCTCGGGCCGGATGTTCTCGATGAACTCGCGAAATTCCTCGACCATCTCTTCGGCTTCTTCCGGGTCGACGGGTTCTTCGTCGCCATCATCGGCTTCGGCTTCGTACGCCGCTTCGGCCAGGACGGTGTCGGCGGCGAAGATGGGCGAGCCGGTCCGCGCCGCCAGAGCGATGCCATCGGACGGTCGGCATTCGACCGTGATGGTCTGCTCGCCGGCCACCAGAATGATCTCGGCGTAGAAGGTGCGATCCTGCAGATCGGTCACCACCACGCGGTCGACGGTGGCCTGTAGCGTCTCGAGCAGCTTCACCATGAGGTCGTGGGTCATCGGACGCGGCGGATGCACGTCTTCGAGAGCCAGAGCAATGGCCGTGGCCTCGGGGCTGCCGATGAAGATGGGCAGCACCCGGCCGCCGTCGAGACGTTCGCGCAGCAAGACGACGGGTGCGTTGCCGGGCACTTCGACCCGAACTCCGACCAGCTCCATCTCGATCATGATCCAACGCTAGCGGTAGAGGGTGGGCACACAACAGTCAGGGTCGGACGCGAGCGCATCGCGCTCGACCAAGGCCAGCCGAGAAGCGTTTCGATAGCGACCGTCGTAGTCGAGTCCGTAGCCGATCACGAACCCGTTCGGCACGGTGGCACCGACGTAGTCGAGCTCGACGGGGAGAATGCGGCGTTCGCGCTTGTCGAACATCGTGCAAACCCGGAGCGAGGCGGGGTTGCGCCGGCCGACCTCCCCGCGTAGGAAACCGATCTTCAGGCCGGTGTCGACCAGGCCGGTGACCAAAACGACGGCCTGGCCGGCGACATCGCGATCGAGATCCTTCAGGAGGCGCACCCGGCCGCTGTCCGGCGCGAATGGCGACAACGCCAGGAAGTCCACCTGGGCCGGGACCGTCAGGGCCCGAGCGATATCGGCCAACGCGGGCAGCGCGCTCTTGAGCACGCCGACGAGCAGGACGCCGTCAGGGTGGTCGGCCGAGATCTCCGCGCCGAGTCGGGCCGCGATCGAATCGAGCTCTGATGCCTCGAGGAGAACGTCGACGTCGCTCACTGGACAGTCAAGGTCATGGGCTAGTCGAGGTGCGTGTCGAGAAGCTGGGCCAGCAGCGCGGCTCGCATTTCGGTGCCCAGGCTGGACAGCGCCTGAAGCCGGTCGCGCGACGCGGCGCGCGGCTTGCCCCCCAGAGTGGAGATCGCCTGCTCGAGCACGCCGGCCTCACGCTCGGCCGCGACCTTGTACATCCGCAGGTGGCGCGCCTCGACCCCAAAGGCCGCGAACCGTTCGGCCAGCCGGGCGACCACCACGGCGTTGCCGTCGTAGATCGCCCTCCCCCGAATCTTCACCGGATCGATCAACCCGTACTTCTCGAGCTGGGCGATCTGCGCGGCGTCGAGTCCCGATGCTGAGCAGAGCTCATCGAGGGTCATGCTCAGCGAGCCGGCACCGGGGTGGATCTGGGCCGTTCTCGTCGCCGAGGTCGACGTCGCCGGTATGGTCGCTCCGTTTGTCGCCGCGTTGTCGAGCGGGACTCCCCCGGCCTGGTCGAGCCGTTGCTTGATGACCTTCAGCGGAAGGAAATGCTCGCGTTGTTGCACGAGCACCCATCGCAACGTTTCGATGTCGGTAGCAGAGAAATTGCGGTAGCCCGAGACGGTTCGAGCTGGTTCCAGCAGACCTTGACTCTCGAGATACCGGATCTTCGACAGCGAGATGTCCGGGAACTCGGCCTGGAGCTCGGCCAAGACATCGCCGATCGAACGCCGCGGGACCCGGTCAGAACTCATGCAGCCCCGTACAGGAACACCAGCTTGAACTTGCCGACCTGCAGTTCGTCGCCGTCGGACAGGGGCACGAAGGTGTCATCGACCAAGTTCTTGTTCAGGTAGGTGCCGTTCAGGGAACCGACGTCACGAACTGCGTAGTCGCCGTTCTGATTGCGCACCTCGGCATGACGGCGACTCACGGTGACATCGTCGAGGAAGATGTCGCTGTCGGGATGACGCCCGGCGGTGATCGTGTCGGCGTCGAGGGCATACCTCGACCCGGCTTTCGGCCCACGCCGAACGACGAACAGGCCGACCCCTCGCAAGACCTTGGCCCGATCCGCTTCGAAGTCGTCGTCAACGGCCGGTGTTTCGCCGGTGTCGGAGGTGTCGGCGTGCAGGCTCACCACATCGATGGCGTCGGTCGGGGTATCGGCTGCGTCGATCAGCTGGCGCCCACACGACGAACAGAAGTTGGAGCCGGTCGGGTTCTCGTGACCGCAGCTCGGGCACTGGTTGCCGCTCATGCCTCGCCGATGAGTTCGGTATAGGCCGCCGCATCGAGCAGCCCGTCCAGCGCCGCGGCGTCGCCGATGGTGAGCTCACAGATCCAGCCGTCGCCGTACGGGTCCTCGTTCAATCGTTCCGGGTTGTTGGCCAGTTCGTCGTTGATCAGCGAGACCGTGCCGGCCACCGGGGCGTAGATGTCCGATACCGACTTCGTCGATTCGACCTCACCGAGCGAACCACCGGCCCCGACCTCGGTGCCGACATCGGGTAGCTCGATGAAGACAACATCGCCCAGTGCATCCTGGGCGTAGTCGGTCACGCCGATACGGATGGTCGTTCCGTCAACGCGCACCCACTCGTGGTCCGTGGAGTACCGCAGGTCGGTTGGAATGTTCATGGCTTAGGAATCTACTGCCTCCGCCCGGGCCTCAGCCAAGGCGTCGCGACACTTGGGGATGTACTCGCCCACCGCGTAGTAACCGGCGATCAGGCCTGGGATGCCGCACAACCAGGCCAGAACCTCGGCAATCGATGACCAATTCAGGTCGGCGTTCGCCGCCAGAAAGAAGGGGTAGGCGAACATCATCCCAAACGCGCCACATTTGCCCCACCACGTCACGTCGAACCGGCGAGCGCCCAGAACGGCGAGCAGAATGACGGTGCCGGCCACGAGGACCTCCCGCACGAGGGTGGCGATGGCGAACCACCAGGGCACCGAGCCGTCGATCGCGATCGCCAGCACGCCGACCAGCAACATGATGCGATCGGCGGTCGGGTCGAGGATCTTGCCGAACTCCGAGACCTGATTGAACCGGCGGGCAACGTAGCCGTCGACCCAATCGGTGGCCCCCAAACCGGCCAAGAGCCACGCGGCGCCATGGCGGTCGTCTTGGCCGAACAGCAACCAGACGAACAGGGGCACACAGGCCAATCGGACCAGCGTGATGATGTTCGGTGCGGTCAGAAACGGCCCCCAACTGGCCAGCCCACTGCGCAACGACGGAGCGTCGTCAGCGGTTCGGGAGGGTGGATCCGGGCTCACGGTTGCCAGGATACGCGTTCCGGTTCGGCTCACCCTCGCGACCGGCCTAGGCTCCCCGCCATGGCATCGGTCTACACCCACATCATCGCCGGAGATCTGCCCGCTCGGTTCGTCTGGAAGGACGACGTCGCCGTTGCGTTCACCGACATCAACCCGATCAGCAACGGTCATACGCTGGTCGTGCCCCGTGCCGAGGTCGACCACTGGCTCGATCTCGAACCCGCGGTCGCCGGGCACTGCATGCAGGTCGCCCAGACCGTCGGGCAGGCGATCATGGCGGCGTTCACCCCGCGGCGGGTCGGCATGATCATCGCCGGGTTTGATGTGCCGCACACCCACCTGCACGTGCTGCCCGTCCACGGTATGGGCGACCTCGATTTCGGCAAGGCCCGCAATCCCGGCGACGAAGCCCTCGACGCCGCGGCGCGCGCCATCCGGGCTGCGCTCGCCGACCTCGGCCACCCGTACCACGAGTAGCCTCGGCGGCCGGACGGACGACCCAGGACCCGAACGACCCAGCACCCGCACGAGGCGGGAACGGGCTAGGCGGGAACGGGACAGCCTCGGCAGTAGAGCGTGATGCCGGCCGCGTGATAGATCGGGGTGTAGCGCCCCTGTTGCACCAGGTTGCGGTGGAAGTTGTCGACCCAGATCGACGACCAGTTGTCGGTGGCACTCTCGTCGAAGAGCACATAGGTCGAGTCGGTCAGACTCCGCTCGGCGGCGATCACCGTGGTGGCGGTGTCGAGCACGTAGGCCTCGGTTCGTTCGGCGAGCAGCGGTAGCGCAAAAGGCGATGCTTGCACTGCGGCGTCGTCGGGCACCAGCTCGACTGCTGCGCGGCGGGCCTGATCGGCACTGTCGCGAGCCGACCAGTTCCAGGGCTCGTTGTAGGGCGTGGCGAAGGCATCACGGGCGAAGAACACCAGCGCGGTCACCATCAAGGCGCCGAGGATCCTGCGGTTGACGGTGATCCGCTCGACGCCGAGCGTCCCGGCTTTGGCCAAACCGAAGGTCGCAGCCACGAACAAGAACGCGATGGCCGGCACCGACAGGTGGGGTGCCCCGAACGGCCCCTCGTCCACGTCGGCCGCGAGATAGACGAACCACAACGGGACGATGGGCAGGAAGTAGCGCATCGCCACGAGCGGCAGGAACAACAACGGTGCGAACAACACGGCGAGATCGGTGAAGTTGCCGCGGCTGAACACGTCGCCGAGCACGGTGAACGGACTCGACAACATGCCCCACAACACGCCGAACGGCGTGTCCCCGTACTCCTCGAGCGAGGCGACCACCGAAACACCGGTCTCGTCGAGCGCCGGATGCACGAACCCCAGCGCGGCGACGATCCAGGCGATTCCGGCCGAGACCGTGAGCAGGCCTTGGCGGCGCTCGGAGCGAAGGGTCAAGAAGATTCCCCACCCGGCCACGGCGACCCCGAAATCGGCCCGACACATCAACACCGCGAGCATGAAGGTCCAGTAACGCCACCAGTGCCCGCTGAGCGAGGCCAAGGCCATGCCGATCATCGGCGCGATGGCCAGCGCCTCAGGGTGGAAGTCGGCCAGGTTCAAATCGTGCACCGCGGGATACAGCGCGTAGACCAGCACGAGAGCCGATGATGCGCCCACCCGCAGGTTCGCGACCTGACGGGCCAGGATGTACAGGGGCACGACCGCGACCGCCAACGCGATCGCCTGGATGATCAGCAGCGTCGGCGCGGTCGGAACATAACGAGTCAGGATCGAGATCGGCCAGAAGATCAACGGCGTTTGCGAGCTGAAGAGGTGTTCGCCGCTCAGGCTGGTGACCGGCTCTTGACCCTCGGCCAGCAGCCACGCGCCCTGGACGTAGCGTCCGAGCTCGACGCCGTTCTCGAGCGATCGATATCGAGCCAACGAGAGTGCGCCGAGCGCCACGGCAATGACCGCAGCGTAGAACCACGGCAACACCCGATCGGCCGATCGGGTATCGAGAAGGGCCTGCCAACGAAGCAGCCGGTACTCGATCTCGCGGCGCCAGCCGGGCGGACTCACGGCGCCGCCGAGAACAACGTGCCCTCGTCGGGCTCGTAGGGCTCAATCAGCTGCGGACCTCGGTTGCGGGCGTTGTTCACCTCGGGGCTCACCCGGTGCATGGTGATGAGCTCCGACGGCGCAGCGACGAACAGCCGCTGCAGCTCGTCCACGTCCTGGTAATCGGGGTCGAGCCATCGCTCCCAGGCGTCGGGGGGCAAGACGACCGGCATGCGGTGGTGGATCGTGGCCATCTTGTCGTTGGGCGGTCCGGTCAGCATCGTGCACGACTCGACGTGTTCGGAGTCGTCGCGATCCGGTCCGCGCCAGGTCTCCCACAACCCCGCGATAGCAAAGACATCACCGTCGACGCGTGTGATGTACCACGGCTGCTTCTTCGGTTTCGACGACTTCTTGCCAACGCCTGCACCTCCGCCGCCTTGCTCCGGTGTCGTCAGCGTCTCCCATTCGTAGAACCCGTCGACCGGCACGATGCAGCGGCGGCGTTTGAGCGGGCGTTTGAACGCGTTCTTCTCCGCCACCGTTTCGCTGCGGGCATTGATCATCTTGTTGCCGATTCGAAGATCTTTGGCCCAGAACGGCACCAAACCCCAATGGAGGAGATCGAGTTCGCGTCGGGCCTCTTTCACCCGCACGACCGGCACCTGAGCCGAGGGAGCAACGTTGTAACGGGGGGCCAGCCCCTCCTCCGTGCCATTGTTGGCCTCGAGCAGCTTCTCGCCGAGCGCCTCCACGCCGAAATAGCGAGCGATCTCGTCGGGCGGGGACGACGAGACGTAGCGGCCGCACATGCTGGCCAATCTAGCGGCTCGGCTGCTGCTGCCGTTGGTGCGTTGCCGCGCGGACGAACCGCGTTCAGGCGAAGGTGCACTCGGCCCGGGCGCCGGCGCCGCCCAACAGTACGGCTGCATCGGCACCGGCCGGCCCGGCGAACTCGGGCACGTCGATGGTCAGGTCGTCCGCGACATCGATCGTGCCCCGCACGCTGACCGTCTCGTAGAACGACGCCGAGCCCAATAGTTGAATGCGTACCGCGTCGGCAAAGGCGGAGCCGCCCTCGGCCAACGCCACTTCGCCCTGCGGTACGTCGATCTCGATGACCGCCGTCGTCGTCCCCTCGCACACGACGGGGGCTTCGGTTCCGACCGGCTCGGAGGGACAGGACTCCGGATCGGGCGCGAAATAGACCGACGAGAGCGGCCGGAGGGCGGTCGACGTGACCTGAGCGGTGACACAGGCATCGCCCATCCAGCCGGGAGGGCCGACGAGCAGCAGCCGTCCGGTCGAACCGAAACGAGCGAGACCGGCCACGACCGTACCTGGCTCGATCGGCAGGATTTGGTCGGGTGGGTCGATCTCGACCCGATCGGTGCGAGCTTCGTCCCCTTCACGGACGACGACCGGCGTCGCAAGTCGGGTGACCAACCGAGCATCGATCTCGACCGGGCTCACGACCCCGGTGGGAACCGCCGGATCGTCCTCGACCACGGCGAAGTTGAGGCCGGTCTGCTCCCGTACCGCGGGCTCGTCGTCATCGGCGAACGCAAACCAGGCCGCAACGCCGCCGGCCACGAGCACCAACCCCAACAGACCCAAGCGTCGGAGTCGGCGAGCCCGGAACTGCAGATCGGCGTCGAGTCGACCTTCGTCGAGATCGTCGTGCAGGAATCGCGCGATGCGCTCGTCGCTCGACGATGCCCCCGACGGACGCGCGTCGTCAACGGTGGTGTGCGCGGCACCGTCAGCGGTTGTCGCGTCCGAGGCGGGCTCGTCGCGCGGCTCGGGTTCGGGGAGTGAGTCTGGGTCGATACCGGTTGAGGCTAGCGGCCGGCCGGCACCGCCCGGGGTCGCCGCGGCCGAGCGATCAGCCCGCCGGCGAGAAGCCCGTCGAGGGCGAACGTCGGGGCTCACGTTGTGGCCGGGACCGGTCCTAGGCCACGCTGGTTCGGTGACCATCGAGCCCGCCGAGATCGCCGAGCGCATCCGAGACGCCTTCGACACTTTCCAGGGCGAGTTCGTCTCGATCACCCGCCGGGCCGAAGCTCGGTTCGCCAGCCGCGAATGGGCGCTCGGCCAGATCGATGCCCAACAGCGGCTCCTCCTCCACCGGGCTGCCGTCGAGCGAACGGTCGATCGCATCGGGCAGCTCCTGCCCGGCGAACCCGATCGCGAAGAATGGCGCCACGTGCGCCGCTGCTACGCCGATCTGATCTCGGGCCGACACGATCTCGACCTGTCGGAGACCTTCTTCAACTCGGTGACCCGTCGGGTGTTCACGACGATCGGCGTCGACGAGGACCTCGAGTTCCGCTGGTTCGGCACGACCGCGTTCCCGCGGAGCGAGTTCGAATCGGTCGCGGTCGCCACCTTTGCCCTGACCGACCGCCACGAGGTCGTCGTCGCCGAGGTGCTTGAGGCCTTTCGCCTCGAGGCGCCGTTCGCCGACCTCGAAGCCGACGCTGACCGGGTCGCCGAGGGACTGAAGGCGGCGTGCTTCGCGTCGTGGGACTCCGAAGCCTTTGATGGCATCGACATGCTGCTCCCGGTCTTCTACCGCAACAAGGGCGCCTACCTGATCGGGCGGGTCCGCCGCCTCAACCGAGTCATCCCGTTCATCCTGCCGCTCCTGCAGACCGACGACGGCGTTCGCATCGATGCCGCCCTGCTCGGCGAGAGCGACGCCAGCCGGCTGTTTAGCTTCACCCGCAGCTACTTCCACGTCGAATGGGACAACCAGGGCGAGCTGATCGGCTTCCTGAAGTCGATTCTGCCGATGAAACCAATCGCCGAGCTGTACACCGCGATCGGGTACAACCAGCACGGCAAGACCGCGCTGTTCCGGGCGTTCTACCGTCACCTGGAACACTCGACCGGCCGTTTCGAAGTCGCCCGCGGGACCAAGGGCATGGTCATGGCGGTGTTCACGCTGCCGTCCTTCGACGTCGTGTTCAAGATCATCCGCGACCGGTTCGCTCCACCGAAACAGACCACCCGCGACGAGGTCATGGGACGATACAAGCTGGTGTTTCGCCACGACCGGGTCGGACGGATGGTCGACGCCCAGGAGTTCGAGAACCTGGCCTTCAGCATCGACCGTTTCACCGACGACCTGCTCGACGAGCTCCTGACCGAGTGTGCCAACACGGTCGAGGTTCACGACGACCAGGTCGTGATCAAGCACCTGTACACCGAGCGGCGCCTGTACCCGCTCGACCTCTACCTCCGAGAGATGGGAACCACCCGGGCCCGTGCCGCGGTGATCGAGTACGGCAACGCCATCAAGGACTTGGCCGCCGCCGACATCTTTCCCGGCGATCTCTTCGCCAAGAACTTCGGCGTGACCCGACACGGCAACGTCGTCTTCTACGACTACGACGAGCTTGCATTGCTCTCGGAATGCAACTTCCGGGAAATCCCCGAGAGCCAACACCCCGAAGACGAGATGTCATCGACCCCGTGGTTCTCGGTGGCGCCGAACGACGTCTTCCCAGAGGAGTTTGCGACCTTCATGTGGTTCCCGAAGGACCTGTGGCCGGTGATGCGCGAATACCACGGCGACCTGTTCACGACCGACTACTGGCGAGGCATGCAAGCGCAACTGATCCAGGGCGAGCTACCCGACTTCTACCCCTACCCGGACGAGCTGCGCTTCTCGTACGTGCCGCCGGCGCCGACGGAGCCGAACGGTTGAACTGGCGCCCTAGCGGGTGCTCCACGGACGAAGCGGATCGCCCCAGATCTGGCCGGCCCGGTCGTACAGCGCGCGGGCGATCTGGGCGTTGATCATCGGATCGTCCCACTCGTTCCAGTCGACGCCGGCCCACTCGGCCCAGGTGCGGATGTACTGCGAGTTGAGCTGCAGCAGCCCGTAGTCGTAGGTGCCGTTGGGATTCGGCCCGCCGATGATGCCCGGGGTCCAGCGGGACTCGCGCCAGGCGATGTAGTCCGCGAAGTGGCACACATGGGGCGTATCCGCGAACGAGGCGAAGATGGCGTCGACCACCCAATCCGGCGCCTGTGCGCACGCCGGTGGGGCAGGCTCGGGCGGCGGTGGCGGTGGCGGAGCGGTACAGCCGATCTGCACCTCGCCGCGACACGCGGCGCTGAGATCGGAGAGCGTGTCGTAGCCGTCGCCACCCTTGAGCTGGTCGTAACCGGCCGAGCCGCTGATCCAGTCGTCGCCGGGACCGCCGAAGATCACGTCGGATCCGGCGCCGCCGCACAACACGTCGTCGCCGCCGCGGCCACGAATGATGTCATCGCCACCGAAACCGATGATGACATCGGGCCCCGAGGTACCGAGCAGCACGTCGTCGGCACCGGTACCCACGATGGTGGGCACCAGACCTCGACAGCGGGCCGACCCCAGCGCGCCCGCTTCGGGCGTGCGCACACTCACCGTCGCGACCATCGTCGCCACCGGCAGGAGGAACAGCACAACAAGACATGAAACACTTCGGCGCATAACGGCACACAGCCAATTGGCTTCCGCGGTGAAATGCAACGTTGCAGTTTGGTGACATTATTCACGTGTTGGAAATGTGTGGCCGATCCCCCGCTCGGTCGACCTGATCGGCTAGAAGGGACCGCACCGCCCGCCGAACCGCTGTTTTTCAGCACTTCGAGCCGCCCAGGCCGGGTTCGCACCCGGCTGCGTGCCGCAATCGACCGCCCGGTAG
>JABDJW010000240.1 GCA_013002375.1 Acidimicrobiales bacterium
GGCTACGGATGCCTCGGGGCCCGTGCGCACCGACGAGCTCGATCGAGGTGCGTCCGATGACGGTGGTGTTGGTCTCGTCGACGGCGAACCCGGCGGCCCGCCACGCCGCCGGCGCATCGCCAATCGACACTCGATGCAGTTGGTTCAATTCTTGAAGTCGATGTTCAACCCGTGGTATTTGCGGCCGCCGGCCTTCCATTCTTCCCACAGGCCGAAGAAGTTCTCGCCGAACGGATCGCGGCCGGTCAGGGGCATGGCCGACCGACGGATCGTGAAGTCGTGCGGCGCCAGCTCGCCCGCGGTCTTGAAAAGCGCCTCCGCGGCCGCTTGGTCGCCTTGGCGGCGAGCGTGCAAGGCGAGGCGGTAGTAAAGGCGGGCGTTGATCTCATCGTTATCGAGCTCGCCCGCCGCACCTTGCACTTCGTCGGCGGCCAGCTCGACCTCACCGTCGCGCACCCAACGGCGGATCGCGTCCATGTGCGGCTCGCACGACACCCCGGTGAAGTCGATGAACGTGTCGGTACCGGGGGCCGCCGTGTTCGGCCGCACGATGCGATCGTCTTCGTCGATCCAGATCACCGTCGGGATGTTCGACACCGCGTACAGCTCGGTGACGAGATGGTTCGCGTCGAGCAGGATCGGGATGGTGATTCCTTCGATGAACGGCTCGAGCGGTTCGCGTTCCTGTTCGAGGGCGACCGCGATTGCGGTGAACCCTTCACCCTCTGGCGCGTCAGCCGAGAGCTCATCGGTCAATGCCTGCCACCCGGGCAGGTCCATGGCGCAACCTCACCAGCTGGCGAAGACGACGAGCAGTTTCTTGCGACCGCGGAACTCGGCCATGGCGACCTCGTTGCCGTCGAGGTCGGGCAACACCAGGTTCGGAGCCTGCATGCCGTTCACCACAGTGTCTCGGGCCGTCGCCGGTTGGGAGACGGCGATGGCCGCGTGTTCAGCGTCGACCAACGAGGAACGCCCCACCGCGGCCGCCGCTGCCGCGACGTCGATCCGGTCGCCGAGCATCAGGGCTGCTTGATCGGGCACCGGCACGCAGACGTCGGCTTGGCACAGGCCTTCGGGTTTGAGCTGCCAGCCAATGGCATCGGTCAGCGCGCTGGCGTCGATGGCCACCCGACCATCGACGACATCACCGGCGACCTCGGCGCTCGATTCGGTCAAGACCGTGACTGTCCCCATGGCGAGCAGTATCGCCCACTTCAGGTCGTGGCGGCGAACTTGACCATCCGGCCGCGGGGGCGGGAAGGTCGTCGGATGAGCGCAGCAGCGAACAAGCAGGTCGTCGAGCGGTACTGGGATGCCCACTTCCGGCGCGAGTGGGATCGAATGGCGACCTTCTTCGCGGCCGACGCCCACTACACCGACGTCGGCCTCGACGAGACCGGTGCGACCGGCCCCGACGAGATCATCCGGCGACTTCGCTTGGGTATCGAGCCGCTCGAGGCCTACTACCACTTCCCCAAACATCTGGTCGCCGAGGGCGACGTGGTCGTCACCGAGCACATGGAGGAATGGAACTTCCCCACCGGCGAGAAGATCCAGCACCCCTTCACGTCAGTGATGGAGGTCCGGAACGGGTTGATCACCCGCTGGCACGACTACTCGCATCTGGGGAACTTGCTGGAGAACGCTCCGGCGTGGTGGCTGGAACATATTGCCGACGGGTGGCGCGAGCAGTAACGCGGTAGAGATCGAGCGCGAATATCGCGAGCCCGACCCAGATCGCCACGAACCCGATCAACCGGCCGCGGTCGAACAGTTCGTCGTACACGAGTACGCCCAACAGGAACTGCAAGGTCGGTGCGATGTACTGCAGAAGACCGATCGTCGTGAACGGAATTCGCCGGGCGCCGGCCGCGAACAGCAGGAGCGGCGTGGCGGTGATCACGCCGGTCAACAGGATCAGGACGGTCTGCGCCGGTGACACGAACCCCACCGCGGCCGGGTCGCCGCCCCCGCGCCACAAGAGCAGCGCGGCCGCGGGAGCGAGCATCCACATCGTCTCCATGGTCAGACCATCGATCGACTCGAACGACGCGGTCTTTCGCAGTAGCCCATAGGCCGCGAATGTTGCGGCCAACGACAACGAAATCCAGGGCAACTGGCCCAGGTCGTAGGTGAGCCAGGCGACGCCCACCGCCGCCCATCCGACCGCAACCCACTGCAGACGCGACATCGATTCCCGCAGCACCAGCACCCCCAACACCACGTTGAGCAACGGATTGATGAAGTAGCCGAGCGAGGCGTCGACCACCCGATCGGTCTCGATGGCGTACAAGAAGATCACCCAGTTACCGCCGATGAGCGTCGCCGTCAATGCAGCAACCCGGAGGTTGGTCGCCTGGGTGGCGACGACCCGAAACGCCGGCCAGGAACGCCGCACGGTGTGCACACCGATCAGGAAGGCCAGAGACCACACGACCCGGTGCGCTGCGACATCGACCGCCGCGAGGTCGTCGATCGCCTTCCACAGAATCGGCGCCAAGCCCCAAATGGTGTAGGCCCCGACACCCAGCGCCAGACCCCGGCGCGACGCTCCTGCTTCCAACACCGGTCCATCCTGCCAGTACGATCGCTGCCAATGCACCGTAACTTCCTGGCGACCCTTCTCATCGCCGCCGCATCGATCGCCGCCGCATGCGCCAGCGATGCCCCGACCCCGGTGAACGCAGTCGCCGACCTGCTCGAAGACGTTCAGGTCGCGACGTCGGTGCCCAGTGGCTCCAGCGGATCCTTCGACACGATCGATCTCGAAGTGCTGTCCGGCGACTCCACCCGCATCACGGGGAACAATGCATTGTTACGAATCGGTGGCGCCTCGCTCAACGCGACCATGCAGCTCAACGGCAAAGACGTCACCGGTGATTTCGAGCGCAACGCCAACGGCGACTACGTCGGCCTGGTCCGAGGCATGGGCGTCGGCAACAACTCGTTTGTCGTCGTCTCCGACGACTTCACCTTCACCGAGACCCTCACCAACTTCGCGAGCCGCGGGCCGGTGTTCAGCGGTCCTCACATCGAGCCCTTCGTATGCACGACCGAGACCTACGGTCTGGGCGCGCCGCTCGACGGCGACTGCTCGGCCGCAACCCGGGTTTTCTGGACCTACCTCGACACGGCCGGCGAGCTTCAGCCGCTGGCCGACCCGACCGTCAGCCCGGCCGACGCAGCAACGGTCAGCGCCAACGACCAGCTGGTGCCCGCCATCATCCGCAATGAGGTCGGCACGATCAACCGCGGCATCTACTGGATTCACGTGCTCGACCCCGATCCGGGCGAAGCGTCGGCGGCGACATGGGCCGGCACCGCGTGGAACGAGCGGCTGGTGTTTCGCTATGGCTCCGGTTGCGGCAGCACGTACAGCCAGGGCGACGTCACTATCCCGAATCGCAGCAACGCTCTGGGCGGCCCGGTCGACATCGACTTGTTGAGCGTCGGCTATGCGTTGGCGTACTCGACCTTCACCACCATGGCGACGCACTGCAACGACGTGTTGGCGGCCGAGACCACGATGATGGTCAAGGAGCACTTCATCGAGCGATACGGCCGGCCCGAACTCACGATCGGCCAGGGCGACGGCACCGGCGCGACGGCGCAGTTCCTGATCGCCCAGAACTACCCGGGCCTTCTCGATGCCATCTCGGCCAGCCGACCGCTGCCCGATGTCATCACGACGATCGGCAACGCGCTCGATTGCACCCTGCTGAACCGGTTCTATGCCGGCGAGGCCGGCGCCGGGTTCACGCCTGCCCAGCAGACCGCGATAAACGGTCACGCCGGCCCGGGAACCTGCAATCAATGGGCCGACCAGTTCGGCCCGCTGATCGATGCCACGACCGGGTGCCATCCCGGACTCGACGGCTTCGCCTACGACCCCGAGGACAACCGGACCGGCCTGCGGTGCACCTTCACCGACGCGAACCCCGCGATATGGGGACTCGACGATCGCGGTGTCGCCAACCGGCCGCTCGACAACGCCGGCATCCAATACGGTCTCCGCGCGCTGAACGACGGCATCATCACCCCCGAGCAGTTCATCACCCTCAACCGCGAGCTCGGATCGTTGCGAATCGATGGACAGCCGACCGAACGCCGCGCCTCCGCAGAGCCCGAGGACATCGAGGCCGCGTTCGAGAACGGCCGGGTCAACCAGGCCGGCGGCGACCTACGCCGCGTCCCGATCGTGCTCATCGATGTGTACACCGATCGCGCCGGCGACCCTTACGACCGATCACAGGTTTTCACCGTGCTCGAACGCGTCGGCGGCGGCGGCACCGCACCGCCCGGCAACGTCGCGGTGTGGACCGATGATCGTGGCATCACGACCGCGGACGACTTGGCGGCGTACAACGCCCGCACCACCGACCTCCGGCCGGGCCAGGACACCAGCCTGGTGGTCGAGTCCATCCGCGTCCTCGACGAGTGGGCAACCGAGGTCGCCGCCGACCAGGGGGATGATTCGCTCACCCTCAAACTGGTCAACAACCGACCGGTGCGGGCCGCCAATCTGTGCGTGGCCCCCGACGGCACGCAGAGCGCGGGCGAGGCCGCCAATCAACTCAACGGTCCATGCGGCTTCCAGCTGTTGGCCGATCCCCGCCAGATCGCCGGCAACAGCGCGAACTCACTGGCGGTCAAGTGCGCACTCCGACCGCTCGACTTCACGTCGTACGCCGTTCTCTT
>JABDJW010000242.1 GCA_013002375.1 Acidimicrobiales bacterium
TCTGCGAGGTGAGCACCGAGGACCAGACCACGTTTGACCAGTTCGTCGCCGATATCACGGCTTCGCCGCCGCAGGTTGTGCGCACCGCCGACGACTTCGATGTGCAGTGGGCGTCACCTTCCAACGGCGAGATGACGTTCGGCTGGGATGCGCCGTTCGTCGTCGACGGTCACGAGCAGGACATCACCGACTTCCCCCGGCACGACTCGCGCTGGGGCCGGGTCGAGCGACTTCAGAAGCAGTACCGCCTTTCGCAGGGCCGCCACATCCTCGAACTCGACTTCGACACCAACAGCCGGGCGGTCAGCGACTGCCGTCCGCGGCTGCGGTAGGAATCGTCGCCGTAGGCCGAGTCAGGCGAAATCCGACATGGGCGGCGGGTCGGGGCGATGGGCCTCGTCGCGCGGGCTCATGAGGCCGACGGCGAGCGGGCCCGGGCCAGCGACCACCGCGCGGGCGGGCCGACGAGCACCACCAGACTGGGGGTCGGCAGCGGGGTGGTCACGCCCGGATCACGGCATCTTCCATCGGGGGCGGCTCGGCGCCCTTACGGGGGTAGCCGATCAAGATGATGGCGATCGCGACCAGCCCGATCAGCACCGCCACTGAGAACGCCAGCGACATACCGTCGATGAACGCTTCGCGGGCCGGGTCGATCAGTTCGACCGCGCCGGTCTGTTCAGCCACCCGGAAGGCGCCGCCGATACCGTCCTCGGCCAGCTCGGCGGCCTCGGGCGCCAGGTCGCCGGTGCTGTCCTCGATCGTGTTGCGATAACCGCTGGCCAACAACGTGCCGAGCACCGCGATGCCGAGCGCCCCGCCGACTTCGCGGGTGGTGTCGTTGACCGCCGAACCGACGCCGGCCTTGCTCGGGGGCAGCGAGGACACGATGGCCTCGGAACCGGCCGGCATCAACGTGGCCATACCGGTGGCCAGCAGGATCATGGCCACCACGACGATGAGGTAGGACGTGTCGAGGCCGACGAAGCGCAGCACGGTGAACCCGAGCGCTTGTACGCCGAGGCCGACCGCGATGGCACCTCGCTTGCCCAACACCTGGGCGAGCCGTGGGGCTTGCGGCGCGACGACGATCATCGAGAGGGCGAAGGGCAACATGCGCACGCCGGCCGACAGCGGCGAGTGCCCCTGCCCGAACTGGAAGTACTGGGTGATGATGAAGAAGAAGCCGAACATCACCAGGAACGACACCGTGATCGTGAGCGATCCGAGGGCGAAAGGCCGGTGGCGGAACAGGCGCGGATCGAGCATCGGGTACTCGACGCGAAGCTCGTAGCGGACAAACCCGAACAAGAAGACGGCCGCGGCGATGAAGGCGCCGACGGCGAGACCCGAACCCCAGCCCGCTTCGCCGCCTTCGATGATGCCGAACACCAGCGCGCCGAGACCGATGATCGACAGGACCGAGCCAATCGGATCGAGAGGCCGGATCTCGGGGTCGCGCGAGGTTGGCACCAGCAGCGCGATCAGGAGGGCGGCGACGGCCGCGATCGGGACGTTGATGAAGAACACCGACCCCCACCAGAACACTTCGAGCAACGCGCCGCCCCCGATGATGCCGATCGCGCCGCCGGCCCCGGCGAAACCCGACCACACCGCGATGGCCTTGGCCCGTTCGCTGACCGGGAAGACGTGGACGAGGATCGACAGGGTGGCCGGCATCACCAGCGCGGCGCCGATGCCCATCGAGCCGCGGGCGATGATCAACATGGTCGGGTCGCCGGCGTAGGACGACCAGATCGCTCCGGCGGCGAACAACCCGAGACCGGTCAGCAGCGCGCCCTTGCGCCCGTAGCGGTCGCCGATCGCACCGGCCGGCAACAGCAAGCCGGCGAAGACCAGGGCGTAGGCATCGACGATCCACAAAGTCTCGGTCGAGCTGGGGTTGAGATCTTCGATGATCGACGGGATGGCGATGTTCAGGGAGCTGACACCGGCCACGACCAGGATCAGGCACGTGCACATGATGGCCAGGATCTGCCACTTGCGGGGATGGCCGTTCACCGGATCGATCATCGGTCGCTCCACCGGGCCGGCCGCTTCTCCATGAAGGCCGCGACCCCTTCGGCGTAGTCGGCCTCGGTCATCATCTGCTCGATCAGCGCTTCGGATCGCGTGACCGCCTCGGCCGCGCTGGTGTGGAGATCGTCGTAGGTCTGCCAGCGGGTCTGGCGCAGTGCATTGGGCGACACGGTGTCGAGCATGCCGCGCACATAGGCCAGCGTTTCATCGAGCAGTTGGTCGGCCGGGAAGAGGGCGTTGACGAAGCCGAGCTCGAGCGCCTCGTCGGACAGGAACACCCGGCTGGTGAGCAACAGATCGTTGGCTCGACCGAGCCCCATCAGCCGGGGCAGCACCCACGAGAGGCCGTATTCGGCGGGCAGGTTCAACTTGCCGTGGGCGGTGGTGAACTTCACGCCCGGCACCGCGAACCGCAGGTCGGCGAACGCGGCCAGGGCCAGGCCAACGCCGGCGGCCGGGCCGTTCATCGCGGCAACGATCGGTTTGGACAATCCCATCTGGTAGGCGAACGGGGCGTCGAAACGCTCGTTGCGGCCGTAGCCGGGCATCGCCATGTCCGGGGTGGTGCCGGGGTCATAGCCGCCCCTCTCGACGTGGCCTTCGAGAGCTTTGGCATCCCCGCCGACGCAGAACCCACGACCCTCGCCGGTGACCACGATCGCACGGACATCGGCATCGGTGTCGGCCTCGAGCAACCGGTGCCGGTAGGCCATGTGCATCTTGCCGTTCCAGGCGTTGTTGCGATGCGGCCGGTTGAGCCACAACACCGCGATGTCGTCGACCCGCTCGAGCCGGACGGTCTCGAGATAGTCGGGTTCGCGATCGTCGGGGCTGGCCATCGGCGACCAACCTAGGTGGTCAGGCGGCGAAGATCAGGGTGAGCCAGACCGTCAACATGAAGCCGGCCAGGGCGATGAACAAGCTGCGTTGCATGGTTGCGATCTCGCCCCGCAGTGACATGCCGAGATCGGACATGGCGCCCCGCAAGCCGCTGATCTCAATCGCCAGGTCGCCGCGGAGCTGGGCCACTTCTTCACGTACGCCCGCGATTTCGCCGGTGAGGTCGGACCGTAGCTCGGCTATTTCGCCCCGGGCCTCGGCAAATTCCGCGGTCATATCGGACCGGAGCTCGGCCATCTCGCCACGCACCTCCGCCATCTCGCCACGCACCTCCGCCATCTCGCCACGCACCTCCGCCA
>JABDJW010000274.1 GCA_013002375.1 Acidimicrobiales bacterium
GCGGTTCTGGGTCTGGGACAGCACGAGGGTGCCGATGCCGGTGATCAGCAGCGTGACGGTGACGATGCCGAGGAAGGAGAGCAGGAGGCGGCGGCGCATGGTCAGTCGAGGCGGTAGCCCACACCCCACACCGTGCTGAGCGACAGGCCGTCGCCCAGCTTCTTCCGCAACTGCCGAATGTGCACGTCGACGGTTCGGTCGTCGCCGACCCAGTCCGCGCCCCATGCGCCATCGAGGAGTTGGCGACGCGACAGCGCCAAGCCGCGGTTCTCGCAGAGGTACCGGAGCAGCTCGAACTCCTGGCCGGCCAGTGCCACCGGCTCGCCTTCGAGGGTCACGGTGCGGCTGCTGGCATCGACCCGCACGGAACCGAGCTCGTACGAGTCGGTGTCGTCGACCCGTCCGGGGCCCTCGGTGCGGCGCAGGATGGCCTTCACCCGGGCCACCACTTCACGGGGGGAGAAGGGCTTGGTCACGTAGTCGTCGGCGCCGAGCTCGAGGCCCAGCACCCGGTCGATCTCGTCGTCGCGGGCGGTCAGGATCAGGATCGGTACGTCGTTGGTCTCGCGCACCTGGCGGCACACGCCGAAACCGTCGAGCTCGCCGGGCAAGCCGATGTCGAGAATCACCAGTTTGGGTCGCTCGGACGAGATCAGCTCCAGCGCGCGGGGGCCGTCACCGGCCAGGAACGGGCGATACCCGGCCTGACGCAGGTACAGGTCGAGCAGGTCGGCGATGTTGGGGTCGTCTTCGGCGACGACGATCGGGGCCGGTTTGGAGGCGTGGTCAGCCATCACTGCACAATCGCACGCGGGGATGAGGAAAGTGTGAACGGTGTGTCGCCGGGCCCGCCCTTCTACAGTCGATCGGGTGGACCACTACCGAGCGTTGGGCGTCGACAAGACGGCATCGAGTACGGATTTGCGCAACGCCTACCGGTCGCTGATTCGCCAACACCACCCCGATCGCCAGGGGAGTGCCGGGGCCGCGCAGCGCCGCCGGTCGGAGGTTCGGATGCACGAGATCAATGCGGCGTGGTCGGTGTTGGGCGACGAGACGCGGCGCGCCGCCTACGACCGGGAGCAGCGCGCTGCGACCACGTCGAACCGGCAACGAGCGAGCGCCCGAGAGCGTCGAGCCCGAGAGGGCTTCCGGCCCTTCGATCCGGGCGACGATCCCGTGATGCCGGCCGAGGATGTGGCCGGCAAGGCCGGCTATCGACACCCGGGCTTCCAACGCTGGCTCGGGGTCTTGCCACCGCTGTTGTTCATGTCGGCGCTCGGCGTCGGCATCGTCGGGGCCCTGGCCCTGCCGCAACTGCTCGCCGTGGCCATCGCCCTCTTCGTTCTGTCGCTGCTCAGCTTTCTCGCCGCTCCCTTGGTGGCGCTCACCGAAAGCGCCCGCAACGACCGACGTTGAGCCCTAGCCTGGTCTGGTGGCCGCGACGTACCTCGACAAGATCCTGGCCGGTCACCGCGCCGCGGCGGCCGCCGACACCCGATCGGTGGAATCGCTGGTCGACCAAGCCGACGCCATGCCGCCGACCCGCGGGTTCGCGGCGGCGCTCGCCGCGGCCGAGGGTCTGGCCGTGATCGCCGAGGTCAAGCGCCGGTCGCCGTCCAAGGGCGATCTCTTCGCCGACCTCGACCCGGCGCAGGTGGCCAAACAGTACGAGGCCGGCGACGCGACCGGCCTGTCGGTGTTGACCGACGCTGACTACTTCGGGGGTTCGCCGGCCGATCTCGCCGCGGCTCGCGCCGCGGTCGAACTGCCGGTGCTCCGCAAGGACTTCACGGTGAGCGCGGCCGATGTTTGTGATGCCCGGCTGATGGGCGCCGACTGTGTGCTGTTGATCGCGGCCGCCCTCGACGACGAAGAATTGGCCGAGTTCCACGGGCTCGCCGGCCGGTTGGGGCTCGATGCGTTGGTCGAGATCCATGATGAACGCGAGCTCGAACGGGCGCTCGCCATCGAGGCCACCCTGATCGGCGTGAA
Organism: Acidimicrobiales bacterium; assembly: GCA_013002375.1. Lineage (GTDB taxonomy): Bacteria > Actinomycetota > Acidimicrobiia > Acidimicrobiales > SHLQ01 > JABDJW01. Next base: position 1,996 of record JABDJW010000274.1, read on the forward strand.
CCAGCGCGATCTGGTCACGTTCGAGGTCGACACCCAGCGGGCGGTGCGGCTGGCACCGCAGATGCCGACCGGCGTGGTGCGGGTGGCCGAATCCGGTGTCCGGGGCCCGGTCGACGCGGCCGAACTGGCGGCCGCCGGGTTCCACGGGGTGCTCGTCGGCGAGTCGCTGGTGACCTCGGGCGATCCGACCGGCGCCGTCGCCGAACTGCGAGCGGTCGGCCGATGAGCGACGCCGACACCCGAAACACTGACACCCAGGACAATGGCCTGTTCATCAAGATCTGCGGCATCACCACCGTGGAGGACGCCCTGCTGGCCGTTGCCCTCGGGGCTGACGCCGTCGGCTTCATCCTGGCTCCGTCGAAACGACAGATCGCTCCCCAGATCGTGCGCGACATCGCGCGGCGGGTTCCGCCCGAAGTCCTCACCGTGGGCGTCTTCCGCAACGAACACCCCGATCGCGTCGTCAGCATCGTGCACGAGGCCGGGCTCGGCGCGGCCCAGCTCCACGGCCACGAGTCAGCGGCCGAAACCACCGAGGTCGGCCGCCGGGTGCCGGTGCTGATCAAGGCCTTCGCAGCGGGCGAAACCGCGCTCGACCGGCTCGATGACTATGGCGCCGACATGTTGCTGATCGACTCACCCATCCCGGGCTCGGGCGAGACATTCGATTGGACGCTGGCCCAGAGCATCCCGCGCGATCGGCGGGTGCTGCTGGCCGGGGGGCTGCACCACGAGAACGTCGCGGAAGCGATCCGTCAGGTCCGGCCCTGGGGGGTCGACGTCGCAACGGGTGTCGAACGAGCCCCCGGCGAGAAGGATCCCCTGAAGTTGAAGGCCTTCATCGAAGAGGCCCGGGCCGTGCCGATGGTCGTCGACCCCGACGAGCCGCATCTTCCCGGGCGGCCATTCGACTGGGTGCACGACGGCGACCGGTGACAGGGTTGATCGGTGACAGGGTTCAACAGATGAGGAGAGCCACCGCGTGGCCATGAGTGATCCGACCGCAGAAGGTCGATTCGGTGAATTTGGTGGGCGCTTCGTGCCCGAGACCCTGGTGCCGGCCCTCCAGGAGCTGGAAACCGCCTTTCGCACGCAGTGGCAGTCCGATGCCTTCCGCACCGAGCTCCGCGATCTACTGCGCGATTACGCGGGCCGCCCGAGCCCGGTCACGGTCTGCAGGCGACTGTCGGAGGAACTGGGCGTCCAGGTGTTGCTCAAGCGGGAGGACCTCAACCACACCGGCTCCCACAAGATCAACAACGTCCTGGGGCAAGCGCTCCTGGCCTCGAAGATGGGCAAGACGCGCCTGGTGGCCGAGACCGGCGCCGGGCAGCACGGTGTCGCCACCGCGACGGCCGCGGCGTTGTTCGGCATGGAGTGCATCGTCTACATGGGCGAAGTCGACATGGAGCGCCAGAAGCTCAACGTGTTCCGCATGCAGCTGCTGGGTACGACGGTCGTGCCGGCCCTGAGCGGAAGTCGCACGCTCAAAGATGCCGTGAACGAGGCCATGCGCCACTGGGTCGCCGTGGTCGAGTCGACCCACTACTGCCTGGGTTCGGCGATGGGCCCGCACCCGTATCCGTGGATGGTCCGCGAGTTCCATCGGGTGATCGGCGATGAAGCCCGTGAGCAATGTGCCGATCTGCTCGCCGGCGACACGCCTGATGTCGTCGTGGCGTGTGTCGGTGGGGGCAGCAACGCCATCGGTATCTTCACCGGTTTCGTCGACACCGATGCTCGCCTCGTCGGCGTCGAACCGGCCGGGGGTGCCGCGGTGGGCGGGGGAGTGCCCGGCGTCGTCCACGGTTCGCAGTCGTACCTGAAACAGGACGAAGCGGGCCAGGTGCTCGAGGCCGAATCGATCTCGGCCGGCCTCGACTATCCCGGGATCGGTCCCGAGCACGCCCATCTGGCGGCCACCGGCCGGGCCCGCTACGAGCCGGTCACCGACGACGAGGTGATCGCCGCGTTCCAGCTCATGGCCCGCACCGAAGGCATCATCCCCGCGCTCGAGTCGGCCCACGCGCTGGCC
>JABDJW010000287.1 GCA_013002375.1 Acidimicrobiales bacterium
GCCTCGTACTGTCCGGTGATCAGGGTCGGTGTGATCGTGGTGTCGTTGGGGTCGATGCGCAGCTGCACGCCCCGGAACCAGATCTGGTCGGGGGTGTCGACGGCCTTGAAGACCAGCCCATAGATCCACCCGGTGATCGACAGGCGGTGGATCCAGGTGTTGCGAAAGCGATCGCGAAGCGTCCAGATCAGGTAGCGAGCGGGTCTGTCGAGCGAGGCCACGGGAACTCCAGGGATTGGGTTGGGTTCCCGTCGGCAGGGCCGGCCGGCCTATGAGTCGTTTGGCCCAGGTGCGACCGCGGGCCCGACCCGACTACGGAACGACCAGGGCGGTGGGTTCGCAGACCACGTTGGTCTGTTCGCCGTCCTGCTGGCTCCGGATGACGTAGCTGTACGTGCCACTGGCCAGGCCGGCATCGACGTAGGTCAGCGTGTTGTGGGCGTGGGCCAGGAACGTGCCGTTACGCCGCACCGCGTAGACCGCTTCGCCCGGAATGGCCGACCAGGTGAGGGTGATCGAGTCGCCGGTCCGCACGGCCTCACAGGTGTGCGCGACATCGGGCTCGCCGACATCGAACAGATGCACGGCCGCGACCGAGACATTGCCGGCCAGGTCGACGGCTCGGGCCTCGACCCGGTAGGGGCCGTCGGCCAGCACCGGAAGAGCTTGGGCCCACGGTGTGTCTGCGTCGGCCGGCTTCGGGGTCGGGATCACGAACTCGTGGAGCGGAGCGGCAAAGGTGTTGTCGGCCTGCAACCAGAAGCCGGTCGTGCGGTCCTTCACCCTGATCTTGACCCGGTCGACCGAGATGTTGTCCGCAGCGATACCGGTCACCTTGGCCGGGGAGGGCAACAGTGCGCCGTCGACCGGCGAGGTGATCGTGGCGATGGGCGCATCGCTGTCGTCGAGTTGAAAGTCGAAGAACCCCAAACGACCGACCTGGCGGCCGTTGATGTAGGTACCATCGTGCCCGACCAGCAGGCCCCGCGGCGTCGCCGTCATGGCCAAGACGCCGTGGACCGAGTTCGAACCCGGATCCCAATCGAGCGGCGTGCCATCGCCCAATGACAACGCGGCCAACTGCTTGCGCCACGCGCCTTCGCCCTCGGGCGAACCGCTGCACCACTGGGTGTCGTCCCCCTCGACCACGGTGGGCCCGGGACCGGCATCGATCCGGCAGAAATGACCGCCGGCGTACACGGCCTGGCTGGTGATCGCCACCGAGTACACCGAATCGCGCATGCTGTGCACCCACCGGGGCGCTGGGTTGGGCTGGTCGGTCACCGGCCAGGCCAGCACCATGTCGAGCCACGGGTCATGGTCGCCGCCCGAGGTACCGACCACGAAGAAACTGCCGTCGGGTGACACATCGCCACTCGTCACCCACGAGCCGTTGATCGAGCCATCCCAGTAGTCGTGGACCGTAAACGGGGTGAGGCTCGGAGCAGCCGGGTTCGAGACGTCGAACATGGCCACACCGCGTCGACCCTCGCCATCGATGGAGTAGGCGCCATGCACGACGATCAAGCGTTGGCCGTTCGGCGTGGCCCGGATGCTCTGGATGTTCTGGCGGGGCAGGAACTCCGAGCCCTGGCCCTGGAAGTCGAAATCGAAGGCTGGGTTGGCCAGGCCGGTGGCCGGGTCGATCTCGGCGAGCCGCTCGACCGGTTCAGAGCCGATGCGGGTGAACAGACCGCCGACGAAGAGGCGACCGTTGAACGTCTCGATCGCCTGCACCCGACTGTTGGCCTCGACCAGGAAATCGGTGGCCGACCCATGCGCGAGCGACAGCTCGGCGAAGCGGTTTCGGCGCACACCGTTGATCGCCTTGAAGGTGCCCCCGATGTAGACGTGTCCCTCGTTGAACGATTCGTGCACGCTGATGACCTTGCCCGACACGATTGGCCGGAACCGGCTCAAGAACTCGCCGGTGTCCATGTCGAACGCGGCCACGTTGGGCTGGCTGATCTCGGTGCCATCGGCCAACCGGACGGTGGTGAAGTCACCGCCGACGACGATCACATCGCCAACCACCGCAATCGAGTGGATCTCGCCGTTCACGACCTGATCGAATCCGAGGCGAGGATCCTCGGGCACCAACGAGGTATGGCCCGCGCCGCCTTGGTCGGCGTAGGCCCGGCCCGCGATCACGGCCACGACGGCGAGCAGGACCAAAAGGGGCAGAGAGCGGACCCACGGTTGCCAACGCGACGGCGCGCTCCCGCGACCCAGCAAGGGGGGTGCGCCCGCGGTCTGGGAGTTGGCAGGGGAGGCCATGGTCACCACAAAAGGTCGGTTCCAACAGTCGACGAGTGGAGTCATTTCCACTGTTTTCGAAGGGTAGAACCGGCCCATTCGGGCCGAAATGAGTCATCCGGCCCAAGCCCGTAGGCCGCTCGACTGTGCCGAGCCGGCTCGCCTACCGGCCCGTCTACCGTTTCGTCTATTGGGGCGGGCGGAGCATGGGCCGGATCACCGGCCCGTTCTCGGGCATGGCGACCTCCTCGAGCACCGTGAAGCCGGCCCGCTCGTAGAGGCTGATGTTTCGGGGGTTGCTCGATTCGAGGTAGGCCTCGATGCCCTCGGCATCGCAGACCGCGAGGACCCGGTCGAGCAGCAGCCGGCCCAGCCCCTGGCCCCGGCCCTCCGGCGCCACACCAATCGTGTTGAGGTAGAAGTGGGGGGCCTCCGGATGGAATCCACCGATCTGGCCGAGCCCTTCGAGGATCACGCCCAGCCGATCGCCGTTCGCGGCGGCCAACAGGGCACCGAACTTCTCGATCATCGCGTCATCGAAGAAGTCGACGCCGGGCGGGCACCACATCGCCGCGCCGGCGCCAGTCTCGATCTCATACCCGTGCCCGACGCAGGTTGCCCGCTCGACCACGAGGCCCATGAACGTGGCGAGGTGTTCGGGTCGCGAGTCCGGATCGGGGAACAGCCACGACGTGAACGGATCGTCGGCGAACGCCACGGCGAGAACGGAAGCGGCGTGCTCCCTGCGTGCGGGCAGGACGTGGCGGGTCGGCATGATCACGACCGTACTCATCACGAATCCCGAATGAGTAGTGCCAATGAGTAGTCAGAGACACCGATTGAGTAGTAGGCGGCGACCGAGAACCCGTCATCGTCGGATGTATGAGACGACGAGTGAGCAAACCAGCGGGTCTGAGCCTCTTCGTCGTGGCGGCGCTCATCACCAGCCTCACGACGTTCCTTCCAAGCGCAACGGCCCAAGACCCTTCGCCGGGTGGCGAGCCGGTCATCGATCTCGAGCCGGTGCCGAGCGATCAGGTCCAGGGCATTCCGCTGGCCGACGGCGACTACCAGGGCACGATCGGGCTCGGTGGCTCGTTCTGGCTCCCGAGTGCCCAGGTCAACATGCGATGGCAGGGCCGCGGCAGCGGTCCGGTGACCTTCACCGTGGCCAACGGGCAGATCACCGGCACCTGGTCGATGAACGGCTCGGCCGACATCGTCATGACGGCGGGGCCGGTGTCGGGCACCGGCACCAACACGTGGTCCGACACCGGTCAGATCACGGGTTCGAGTTCAGGACCGATGGTGATGGTCGGCAATGGCGGGAGCTCCACCTCGACGGTCACGGTGCAGGTACCGGGGATCGGCGCCCAAACCCAATCGAGCACGGACGCCATACCGGCTGCCACGGTCGAACTCGAACGCATGCTCGACGTCTGTGGCCAGGTCACCGCGAGCTGGGACAATCGGATCCAGGCCGCGTTCCAGGGAAGCGGCCTGTCCCATTCGATCCGCACCTACCTCATCGCCCTGCCGGTCGGGCGGGCCGAGATCCAGGAGGCGATCGACGACCTGACCGAGGACGCGGCCCGATTGACCGAGAACCTGGGCGACCCCGAACTCACCATCTTGAACATGGCGGTCCTGGTGAACGACGCCGAGCAGCTGCTCGAGCAGATCGAGGCCAGCGAGGATCCGAACTGCAACATCAACGATGCCTTCATGCGCATCGTGACCCAGCACATCCAGGACGTGATGAACACGCTGCTCAACAACTGGGACGGCTACGACAGCTACTCCGAGGATCTCAAACTCCTCCTCCTCCGAAGAATGCTGCAGACTGCTCTGCGCTCGGGAGCGATCGGCCCCGGCGCCGCCGACCAGAGCGCAGCCGACCATCTCGAAGGCCAGGCCGCAGCGATCGCGCAGGATGCGTTCGATCGAATGGTGGCCGAAGAGGCCTTCGACGAGCGAATAGGGGAACTCGGCATGATTGGACAGCTCCTGGGCATCGACTACGTCGGCCCCGAAGGCAACCCGGTCGACTCCAGCGATCTGTGCATCATCGGCGACGGGGAGGCCTGCTGACATGCGAAAGCTCAGGACCTCGATCCTGTTCGTCCTGCTGCTGGCGGGATGTGGCAGCGGCGTGGACGACGCCGCCGACCCGTCCGATCCGGCCCCGTCTTCGGCTGCAGAAGTACCACCGGGCGACGCGACGCAAGCCGATCCGACCGCGACCGAGCCGACCGCGACCGATACCGCCCCGAACACCACCGCCCCCGAACCCGAGGCGCCGCCGTTGATCGGGTTCCCCAATGCCGGGACCATCACGCAACACACACCGACGACCGGCAACGGCCTGCACCCGGCCCTGGCCTGGGATCCGATCGAAGGTGCCACCGAGTACGCGGTCGTCGTCTTCCACGCCAATGGCGAGGCGTGGTGGTCGTGGTACGGCCCGGAAACCGAAGTGGTGTTGGGCGGCGTGGCCACAAATGCACCGGCGGGCGGGCCCCGAGCCGGTGATGGGGTGACCTGGGCGGTCGTTGGTTACGACGCCCAGGGCACCCCCCTGGCCACCAGCGCCCGCCGGACGGTCAGCAGCTAGTCGCGCGCTCAGGCGTGAGTTCGCCCGCCGGTCGGCCACGAGACAGATTCAGCCGCTCGGGCGCCAGACCGAGATGTGCGAGCCGCTCTCGGCGGTGAACGGGTCGCGATGCCAGTCGCTCCAGCGCGCCGCGAGTTCCATGCCCGCCAACCGGGCCATCAGGTCGTACTCGGCCGGCCAGGCATAGCGGTGCTCGGAGTGGAACGCACGAGCCTCGCCGGCGCCGACCCAGTAGTGGTGCGAAACCAACCGTTGATTGACGACATCGAATTCGTCGATTCCCAGGTGGTCGGGCGAGAGATCGAAGGGCACATGGGTCTCGCCCGGTGGCAACCGGCGCAGGTTCGGCACCGCGACCTCGATCAGGAAACACCCGTCGGGCGTCAGGTGGGCCGCCGCGTTCTGGAAACACCGCACCTGCTCCTCCTGGGTCAGGAGGTTCTCGATCGTGTTGTAGACGAGGTAGACCAGGGCGAACTCGCCCTCGACCCGGGTGGTCGCCATGTCGCCGATCGTCACCGGGATGTGGTCGCCGCCCGGCTTGGTGCGGAGCTGATCCACCATCGGCTGGGAGATCTCGAGGCCGTGTACGTCGACACCGGCCGCCGCCAACGGCAGCGCCACCCGGCCGGTGCCGATGGCGAACTCGAGGGCCCGGCCGGAGCCGGCAAGGTCGGCCAGGCAAGCCACCGTCGGCTCGAGGACGGCCGGCTCGTTCAGCTCACCGCACGCCTCGTCATAGCGAGCCGCCACCTGCTCGTCGAAGAAGGTCACCGCCGTACGTTCCCACGGCAACCGACCCAATCAAAGTGCTTTTGGCCTACATGGTTCTGGCGATCGTGGTTCTGGCTAGCGCTCCCCGAAGCGATGGCGACGGGCGCCGACGATCAGCGCCGTGCCGGCCACCAGGAAGAGCAGAGCCAACAACAGCAACGGGCCCGTCGATGTACCGGTGTACGACAGGTCTGGTGGCGTGTTCGGGTTTGTCGGCGTGACCGGTGGGGCCGGTGGAGGTGCCGGCGCCGTGGTCGTCGTGGTGGTGGCCGGCTGCTGTACCTGCTGCAGACCGCCGATCGCGACACCGGGGGCTCCGAAGCTGTCGAGGATCACGACCGCCCGGTTGTTGGTGCCGTAGTCCGAGCCATCATCGGCGGTGGACTGGGCGGCGAGAACCCAACCGGCGGGCGGCACGACCTCGATCTCGTACGTGCCCAGCGGCAGATCGTTGAAGGCGTAGTCACCGTTCACGTCGGTCACGGTTCGGGCGATCTCGACGCCGTTCTCGTCGAACAGGATCAACTCGACGCCGGCGATGGATGGCTCGCCCGGGTCCCGGACGCTGTCCAGATCGATGTCGGCGAAGATGTTGCCGACGATCGAGCCGATCGGCGCCACTGGGTCGGGTTCGTAGCCGAACTCCCCGGCATCGGTGTTCTCGCCGGCGGTGACGGTCACGGCGGTCGCACCATCGAGGGTGGCATCGGGATCAGCGGTTTGTGTCGTGGTGCCCGGCGGCAAGGTGCCGGCGTCGATCTGCAGCGTGTAGTCACCGGCCGGGAGGCCCGAGAAACTCACGGTGCCATCGGCGGCGGTGACCGCCGTTGCCACGACTGCGCCCCCAGCGTCGATCACGTCGACCGTGACGCCCGGCAGCGGATCTTCGCCCGCGTCGCGAACACCGTCGCCGTTGGCGTCGACCCACACCGCGCTGGTGACCGAACCGGTCGCCGGCGGCGCGTCGGGCTGGTAGCCGAAGTCGGCGCCGGTGATCTGGCCGGCCCTGGCGACGGTCACATCGGTCTGGCCGTCGAGCACGGCATCGGGGTCGGCGGTTTGCGTGGTGGTGTCAGCCGGAAGCGTCGAGCTATCGACCACGATCGCATAGTCACCATCGGGGAGGTCGGCGAAGGAGAAGCCGCCGTCGGATCCGGTCACGGTCGAGGCGATCGGATTTCCGGCGCCATCGAGTAGGTCGACGGTTACCCCGGCGATCCCGGGCTCCCCGGGATCCTGGGTGCCGTTGCCGTCGGCGTCTTCGAAGACGATGGAGTCGATGCCGCCCAGCGGCTGGTAGCCGAATGAGCCGGCATCGAGATCCTGACCCGGCAACAAGGTGACGGCCGTTTCGCCGTCCAACGTTGCGTCCGGATCAGCGGTCAATGTCGAACCGGCCGGCACGGTGGCCGGGTCGACGACGAGCGTGTAGTCGCCGGCCGGCACATCGGGGAAGGTCACGACGCCCGAAGCGTCGGTCACGACCGTGGCGATGACGGTTCCGCCTGCATCGACCAAGTCGACCGAGACGCCGGCGAGGTCTGACTCGCCCGCATCTTGGGCGCCACTGCCGTCGGCGTCTTCGAAGACCGACGCGGTGATGGTCCCCAGCGGCTGGAAGCCGAAGTCGATGTCGCTCTGATCGACGCCACCGACGACGGTCAGCGAATGGCTGCCATCGAGAGTCGGGTCGGGATCGGCGGTCGGCGTCGTCGTGTCGGCCGGCAGCGTCGTGGTGTCGACCTCGACCGTGTAGTCGCCGCTCAACACACCGACGAACGAGTAGGTGCCATCGGCGGCCGTCGTCGCGGTCGCGACGACCGTGCCGCCATCGTCGAGCAGGTTCACCGTCACTCCGGCCAGGCCGGGCTCACCAACATCCTGCGTGCCATTGCCGTCGACATCGGCATAGATCGTGTCGCCGAGCGTGGACGTCAGCGGGTCGGGCTCGTAGGCGAAGTCGGCATCGGTCACGACTTCGCCGACGGTGACGGTCACCGTCGTCTCACCATCGAGAGTGCCGTCGCGATCGCCGGTGGGCGTCGTGACGTTGGCCGGTAGCGTGCCGGCGTCGATCCGCACCGTGTAGTCGCCGGCGGTCAAACCCGAGAACGCGTAGGCGCCGGAGCCATCGGTTGTCGCCGTGGCGACGACCGTGCCACCGGCATCGAGGAGGTCGATGGTGACGCCGGCGATACCGGGCTCCCCAGCATCGTGCGTGCCGCCGCCATCGCTGTCGGAGAACACGAGATCGCCGATGGTCGCCAGCGGCTGGAAGCCGAAGTCGGCGTCGGCCACGGTCTCACCCGGTGCCAGCGTCAGGCTGGTTTCACCATCGACGGTGGTGTCGGGGTCGCCCGACGGGGTCGTCGTGTTCGCGGGCAGCGTGCTGCCGTCGACCTGGACCGTGTAATCGCCGGCCGGCACATCGAGGAAGCTGTAGCTGCCCGAACCGTCGGTGACTTCGGTGGCGATCACCGTGCCGCCGGCATCGAGCAGATTGACCGTGACACCAGAGAGGCCGGACTCGCCGCCGTTCTGGGTGCCATTCCCGTCGTCGTCGGCATAGATCGTGTCACCGATCACGCCGAGCGGCTGGAAGCCGAAGTCGGTGTCGATTGCGTCGACACCGGCGCCCAGCGTGAGATTGGTCGCACCGTCGATCGTCCCGTCGGGATCGCCGGTCGGGGTGATCGTGTCGGCCGGTAGCGTCGAGGCATCGACCTGCACGGTGTAGTCACCGGCCGGCAACCCGCTGAAGTTGTAGGTACCGGAACCGTCGGTGGCGATCGACGCGATGACGGAACCGCCGGCGTCGAGCAGGTTGACCGTCACGCCGGCCAGACCGGCTTCGCCGCCGTCCTGGGTGCCGTTGCCGTTGTCGTCGGCATAGATGGTGTCGCCAATCGATCCCAACGGTTGGTAGGCAAAGTCGGCGTCGGAGACCGCGCCCGCGGCCGACAAGACCACGGTGGTCTCACCATCGAGCGTGCCGTCACGGTCGCCCGTCGGGGTCGTCGTGTTGGCCGGCAGGGTCGAGGCATCGACCTGCACGGTGTAGGTGCATGTCTCTTATACA
>JABDJW010000295.1 GCA_013002375.1 Acidimicrobiales bacterium
GTGTTGAGCGCGGCACCGACGCCGGTGGTGACACCGCAGCCGATCAGCGCGGCCACGTCGAGCGGGATGTCGTTCGGGATCTTGACGGCGGCAATGCCCGGCACGATGGTTTCTTCGGCGAAGGTACCGCACCCCGACATGGCGCCGATGGCCTCGTCGCCGTTGCGGAAGGCCTGGCTCATCGTCATGGTGATGAGACCGTTCATGCAAAGGTTGGGCTGATTGCGGCCGGTGCAATACGGGCAGGTGCCACAGGGCGGCGAGAACGCGATGATCGCATGATCGCCCTCCGCGACATGGGTGACGCCGTCGCCGACCGCGGTGACGACACCGGCACCCTCGTGGCCGAGAACCGCCGGGGCCCCTTGAGGGATGGTGCCGTTCATCGCCGAGAGATCGGAATGGCAGACGCCGCTGTGGGTGATCTTCATCTGGACCTCGCCTGCGGCCAGCGGCTTCAGGGTGAGGTCTTCGATTTGCAGGGTGTCGGTCGGTACGGAACGCATCACCGCAGCGTGCATGGATGTCCCCCTTGGGATGACGGTTGAGCCAGACCGGACGCCGACTCGTGTGTGCTGCGACCATAGCCAGCACGACCCGATGGAGGAAAGACGAGAACCGGTTCTCATCGCGCCCACCGGGTAGGATCGTGTCGTGGTCGCCGACCAAACCACTCTGACCGACCGGCAGGCCGAACGCCGCCGAGCGGTCCTGCGGGCAGCCCTCGGCCTTGCCCTCGAGGGCGGCTACGACGAGGTGCAGATGCGATCGGTCGCCGCCGAGGGCGGCGTCGCGCTCGGCACCGTCTACCACTACTTCTCCTCGAAGGATCACCTGCTCGCGGAGGCCCTGCTCGAATGGATCGAGGATTTCGCCACCAGCGCGGAGCAACAGACGCCGCCCGGCGCCAACGATCACGATCGAGTACTGGCAATGCTCGAGCCGATGACCACGGCGATGGCCAACGCTCCGACCCTCTCACGGGCCACCATCACCGGCCTCATGTCACCCGACCCCGCCATTGGCGACGTCCAGCAACGCATCCACGAACGATGGAGTGCGGCGCTCGCGACCGCCTTCGATGACTCGATCGATGCCGGCCGACGCTCCGCCCTGATCCGCACCATCGAACATGTGTGGTTCAGCGGGTTGATCGGTTGGGTGAACGGCTGGCAGTCGATCGACGACGCGATCGCCGACCTGCGTCAAGCGGTCGGCCTGCTGCTCGAGTCCGGCACCAGCCGGCCCTAGCGACCCGCTGCACCGAACGACGCTAGAGGTAGGCGCCTTCGGGCCCCGGCCCGGGATCGTCGGCCAGGCGGGCGTACATCACCGAGTCACGGCGCTGATCCCGGATCATCATGTCGCCCCGCAGGACCCCTTCGCGTTGCATACCGATCTGCTCGAGCACCCGCTGAGAAGCAGCATTGTCGGGATCGCACACCGCCCAGACCCGATACAACCCGAGCTGCTCGAAACCGAAGCGCATCATGGCCTCGGCGGCTAACGCCCCATACCCCAAGCCCCACCGGTCACGACGCAACAGATAGCCGAGTTCGCCCCGCCGATGAGATCGACTGTCGATCGTCAGCGCCGCGGCGCCGACCACCGGACCGTCGCGTTCGACGATCGCCAGCGTGTAGGAATCGCGTTCGGGCCGCTCAGCCTGCAAACACAACTCCGCGACGTACTCGACCGCGCCGCCCGGGTCGGTTGGCCCCAGCGGCATGTGCTGCACGACATCGAGATCGCCGGTGAAGTGTTGCACTGCGGGCGCATCCTCGGCCGCGAATTCACGCAGCCAGATCGGGCCGGCCTCGAGCACTACCGGGTACATGGCCGTCCACCACGAGCGAGACCGGACGCTGACATCGGGTCAGCGTAGAACGGGCGCCGTCACCAATGACCAGTTGGCCTGACCCCGTCGACTCAGCCGGCGACCAGTTGGGCCATGACCGATCGTTGGGCCTCGGTGAGCCCCGGCGCAGCAACCCGAGTCTTCGAATCAGCGCCGACCAACCAGACCGCGAAGGATTCGGCGAAATCACCCGCACCGGTGTCGAAGTCGAAGGTGCCCTCTTTCGGCCACCACGGCACCGACGCGTCGATGCCTCTCGCCGCCCGCCACGCCTGACGGTCGGCCCCGTCGTTCAATTCGATGTCGACCACATGGCCAATCTCGTGGGCCAGCACTCGAGCCACCGAGGCCGCGGTGTCCGACGGCCGGATGTACATCTCGATCAGCTTGCGGGAAGGGAAGGTCAGGGCCCGGAGTCCGTCCCGGGGCGGGCCGACCGTCAGCTGCCATCGCGGAAACGTGGCCGCGACGTCGTAGTTCAATGCGCCGATCGCCTGGGCCAACAGCTGGTCGGGAGTGGGGCCAGCCGTCGGTGTTGCCGGGGGTGCCGGCGCGGTCGTGACGACCGGCGCGATGGCGACCGAGGTGGGCACGACGGCGACGGTGGTGTTGGGGGGCTCGACTCGGACGGGCTCGGCCACCGCGGCGGCCGGGAGCGAACCTGCCGGCGCGAGCGAAGAACCTGCCGGCGCGAGCACGGTGTTGCGGGGAATCGTGACCGCTTCGCCGATCGAGGTGGTCGGATCGGCCGGAGTCGTCTCCACCGCGGCCAACACGGTCGGTTCGACCGCGACGTCGCTTCCCGACCGGTCTGACGAAACCGCCGTCTCGACCGAGGAAACCGCCAGGAGCCCGCCGCCGAGGAGCAGCGCGGCAGCGATGCCCACGACGCGCCCGCCAATGCGGTCACCAATACCCTTCCCGTTCCTCCGATCGCCCATCAGCCCATTTCAGTGCATTTCATTTCCCTCGACAAGCTTTGAGGGTGTTTCTCCCACCGAAATCTCGGTATTTGAGTCGAATGGCCTACCGGGCGGCGCGTTCAGGTCGAGCCGTGGGCGTCGATGTAGCGGTCGAGGTTTCGGTGGAGGTTCGCAATGCGGCACTCCTCGCCCGACAACGACAGGTGGGTGAAGCCCGGCTGATACAACCCCCGCTGGGCCTTCTCGATGTTGTCGACGTCTTGATTGAGCACCAGACCCAGATCGACGTCGCCCTTGGCCAACGACACGGTGGCCGGCTGCGAGTCCGGGGCTCCCGGTTCGGCCCGCTCGAACGCAACGATGTCCATGAAACATCGATCCGGCGCGGTACCCGGCCGCGACTTGACCACCTGCAACAGATCGCCGAACACCAGGATCGTCACGTTCGGAAACACGTTGTACTGCAGCAGGGTCAGCAGTTGGTCCGTGGTGAACCGATCGAGCGCCACCCCCTTCGCCTCGGCCGAGTGGCGACGGATGCGCGCGGCCAAGACGTCGCGCATGGTCGAACCGTCCGGGACCTCGGGCGGCTCGCCCGCGTCGGCGGGATCGGAAAGCCCCAGCCGTCCGCCCATCACTGCGACGAAGGCATCCCACTGCAGCTGGGTTGACGGATTGCGCAAGCGAGGGCTCGGAATACCGTACGGCTGCTGAAGCCGGCCGACGTGATCCCAGATGACCTGAGGGGAGTTCACGTCATCGACCATCGGCAACATCTCGGGATGGATGCCCTGGACGTGATAGGTCTCGCTGAAGCCGTCGATCAGGGTCTTCCAGTTGCACTGCATCTCGGTGGTGAGCAGCGCCGTGCAGCGGAAGTCGTCCAGATCGGCCCAGGCGACCTCGGCCGGCATTTCGTCGAGGTAGTCGACGAGCGCACCGGCATCGGGGTCGAGGTTGATCCAGACCAGGCGGCCCCAGGTGTCGACCTGTACGGCGGGTAGTTCGTAGTCGGCGCTGCGGATGACGCCGAAGCCCTTCCGCGACGGCACTTCGCGCAGCTGCCCGTCGAGGGTCCACGACCATCGGTGGAACGGGCAACGGAGCTCGGTGAGTCCGCCGCCGGTTCCGCTGCACAGTTCGTTGCCGCGATGCAGGCACGCGTTCTGGAAGGCCCGGAGCTCGCCGTCCTGACCCCGTACGACCACCACCGACAAGCGCCCGACCGTGTACTCGAAGAAGTCACCGGGCCGAGCGACGTGATCGGCACTGCACGCGACCTGCCAGGCCCGCGGCCACACCGCTTGCATCTCGAGATCGGCGAACGCTTGGTGGGTGTAGCGGCTGGCCGGTACCCGCAACGGCTCGGACCGCTCGGTGACCGACTCGATCGTCGAGCCCCGGAGCGTTTCGATGGCCTCGCCCTCGAGGGGCGCCATGCGATCGCCGATCGTCATGGCCTACTGCAGGAGCTCGTAGATGCGAGCCTTGGGCCGCCCGACGATGGCCTTGTTGCCCTTGACGATGACGGGGCGTTGGAGCAGCTGCTTGTGCTTCACCAAGATGTCGACGACGGCTTCGGGATTGTCGACGAAGTCATCCGGATCGAGCTCGAGCTTCTTGAACTTGGAGTCCTTGCGCACGAGATCCTCAACCGGATCCTGGAGCTTCTTCACCAGCTTCTCGAGCGCGGCCTTGTCGGGCGGGTCCTTGATGTATTCGACGACCTCGTAGTCGACACCCAGTTCCTCGGCGACCGCCAAGGCATTTCGGGAGCTACCTCAATGCGGGTAGTGGTAGATGGTGACGCTGGACTTCTTTGCTGCCATGAGCGGTGACCCTACTCCGCCGTTGTCGCTCAATTCGACTCCGCCCCGGGTCGATACCTCCGGATATGACTTCAGCTTCGTCGGTTCTTGCTTGGACTGGGCCCGTGCTGGCCCAGAGCGGCTACCGCGATCCCAACGCGCCGACCACCTTGCCGTTCTGGGTGTACGTGGTCGTGACGCTCGGTTGCCTGATCATCGCGGTCGTGTTCTCGGTCTACGTCAGCCGCTTTCGCGGCCGACAGGACGCGGCCCAGACCGCCGCGGAGGCAGCCGGCTTCACCTACTACGACAGCGACGCCCGCGGGGTCGGTCGGCTCAAGTTCCGAGAGTTCAGCGGGGCCGACAGCATCGGTATCTCCCATCTGATGACCGGTATCAGCCCCAAGGGGACCAACGTCACCGTCTTCGACTACACCCGCGAAACCGAAATCCAGACCAGCAGCGAACCGACATCGCGGATCGGCATGATCGGCGGACTGGCCGCCACCAACGGCGCCGGCATGCACAGCGGCAAGAGCAAGATCGCCAGCGGCGCGACCCGCTCGGGCGCAATCGTGGAGGTGCTGGCCTACTTCCCTCGCTTGGTGATCTCCCCGCAGGGCGCGGTGCGGCGCACGGTCAACAACATCACCGGCAACGACATCAAGTTCGAGTCCGATCACTTCAATCGGGCCTACCAGGTGACATCGGAGGATCGCGGCTTCGCCCATCTGTTCATCACTCCCGACATCATCGATCTGCTGCTGCGCAGCGACGGCGAGATCGGCTTGGAAACCATGGGTGATTCGATCCTGGTGTTCACCGACCTGATCGACGGCAAGCGGCTGCCCTCGCTCGGGTTGTTCGCCTGCCGCCTGGCGGAACAGATCAGTCAGCTCGCCGTCAACGAATACCCGCCACCCAACCTGGTCGAACCCGGCGTCGCCCGCCGGCCGTTCTTGTAGCCGCAGGCTCGATCCGCCCGTCGGGCGGGCTCGACTCGCGCTTCGGCTGCGTCGGAGACGGCGAGCCGTCGCTCGTCCCTCGCTCCTGGGTTGCCCGTCGGCGCGTCGGCACATCAAACGAGTACGGGCTGACGTTGACGCGCTCAGCTGGCGCTGGCCGCGACAAATCGATCCGGGGTCTGACCCCATTCAACTCAATAATCGCGCGCTACGCGCGAATACGCGACGACGAACGGAACGCCACGCCTCGCTGTGCCAACAAATCACTACAGGGTCCTGGAACGACCGAGACCACTCTCCGCAACAGGGGGTCAGACCCCGAACGCCGCTTTGGGGTCAGACCCCGAACGCCGCTTTGGAGTCAGACCCCTGCTACCGGGCACATGACCGGGCGCGACGTTGTGAGCGCCAGCGAGCAACTCGAAGCAACCCGAAGGGTTGCCGGCTACCAGCCCTTGAACTCGGGGTTGCGGCGTTCGCGGAAGCTGGCGATGCCTTCCGCGACATCGGCGGTGTGATTGTTCAGCTCGACCGCCCACGATTCCTCTTCGGCGATCGTGTGGCGATCGACATCGAGTGATCGGTTCAACAACCATTTGGTGAACATGTAGGCCTTGGTTGGTCCTTGCGCCAGCCGTTCGGCCCACTCGGTGGCGGCGCCCTCGAGTTCGGCCCGGGGCACCACCTTGTTGCACAGCCCGATCCGTTCGGCCTCGGCCGCGGGGATGTCCTCGGCGAACAACATGAGCTCCTTGGCCTTCTGCAGGCCGACCAGCCGGGGCAGCAGCCAGGCGCCCAGCGCGTCGGGCACCAGGGCCCGGCGGGTGAAGATCTCGATGAACTTGGCTTCCTCGGCCATGATCACCAGATCACACATCATCGCGAGGTGGGCACCCATGCCGGCGGCCGTGCCATTGACCGCGGCGATCACCGGCAGCTCGCAGTCGAGGATCGACGGCATCAGCGTGTGCTGCCCGTCGAGCATCATGCGCCGGGGCTCGCCGACCGCCATCGCCGGCGCATCGGCCGGACGGGAGGCGTAGTCGCGATCCATCGAAATATCCGCGCCCGGACAGAACAGTTTCTCGCCGGTTGCGGTGAGCACGACGGCCCGAGCCTCGAACTGGCCGTTCAGTGAACGGAACAGGTCGCGAATACGGTTGCGGTTGTCCGGCGTGAGCGCGTTGCCCTTCTCCGGTCGATCGATGGTGATCCACGCCACCTGGTTGCGGATCTCGAATCGGATCTGTTCTTCCTGCGGACGCGCTTCGCTCATGGGGCCCACTCTGGCCGTGCGCGCGCCGGAGCGCCAACTGCGTCAACGTGAGCCGGCGGTAGGTCCTGGACTACGATCCGATTCCGACCCTCGACGAAGCCCGGACCCGTGACCATTCTCGACGTACAAGACCTGCGAGTGAGCTTCGGCGGCATCGTCGCGGTCGCCGACTTGTCGTTCACGGTCGACGAAGGCCAGATCTGCGGACTGATCGGGCCCAACGGCGCCGGCAAGACCACCACGTTCAACCTGATCAGCCGGCTCTATCAACCGGACTCCGGCTCGGTCGACTTCGACGGCACCGACCTACTTCGGGTACCGCCGCACAAGATCGCCCATCAGGGCGTGTTCCGCACGTTCCAGAACCTGGCGCTATGGCCCGGCATGACGGTGCTCGACAATGTGATGGTCGGTGCGCATACCCGCAGCAAGCAGAGCGTGTTGAGTGCACCGTTCCGGTTCGGCACCCGACGCGAGGAGAACCGGCTTCGCGAGGAGGCCTACGCGATCCTCGCCGATCTCGATCTGGCCGAGCACGCGTTCAAGCCGGCCGCCGGACTCCCCTACGGCACCCTGAAGCGCATCGAGTTGGCTCGCGGACTGGCCGCCCATCCCCGGCTGCTGATGCTCGACGAACCGGCGACCGGGCTCACCAACGCCGAGGTCACCGAGCTGGCCGAGCTGATCCGCGACGTGCGCGATCGCTACGACCTCACCATGGTGCTGGTCGAGCATCACATGGCCATGGTGATGGCCATCTCGGACAAGGTGGTCGTGCTCGACTTCGGGCAGAAGATCGCGGAGGGTACGCCGCAGGAAGTCCAAGCGAACCCGGAGGTCATTCGGGCCTACCTGGGTGGTGACGCATGACGGCCCCCGCACTCACGGTCAAGGATCTTCATGCGTCGTACGGTCCGGTGCAGGTCCTGCACGGCATCAGCTTCGAGGTACCGGCCGGCGAGATCGCGGTGATCCTGGGCGCCAACGGCGCGGGCAAGACCACCACCTTGCGGGCGATCTGAGGCATGAACATCCTGACCGCCCAGGGGTCGGTGCTGCTCGACGGTAAGGAGATCCTCGGCCGCAAGACCCCCGACATCGTGCGCGCCGGCGTCGCCCACATCCCTCAGGGCCGCGGCACCTTTCCCGAGCTCAGCGTGATCGACAACCTCGAGGCCGGCGCCTTCGTGCGCCGCGACGACGAAGTGCGCGACGACATCGACCGCTGGATCGAGGTCTTCCCGGTGCTCGGGCAACGCCGCGATCAGTTGGCCGGTCAGCTGAGTGGCGGCGAGCAACAGATGCTCGCGGTGGCGCGCGCCCTCATGAGCCGCCCGGGCCTGCTGCTGCTCGACGAACCATCGCTCGGCCTGGCCCCTCTGATCACCGAACAGATCTTCGAGACGTTTGCCGAGATCAACGCCGAGCAGGGCACCACGATGCTGGTGGTCGAGCAGAACGCCAGCCTGGCGCTGTCGCTCGCGAAAACGGCCTACGTACTCGAAGCGGGCGAGGTCGCGCTGTCCGGCCTGGCCGACGAACTCAAAGACGACGAGGGCGTCCGCCGGGCGTACCTCGGCTACTGACGGAGAATCACAGATCATGGACCTCTTCCTCGCCCGACTGTTCGATGGACTCGGGTCGGGCGCGACCTATGCAGCATTGGCCATGGCCCTGGTGCTGATCTTCAAGGCGACGACGCTGATCAACTTCGCGCAGGGCGAACTGGCCCTCCTCGGCGCCTACCTCGTGTTGGTACTGGGCGTCGAACAAGGCCTCCCGATCGTGGTCGCGGTGTTCCTGGCCATGGTCATCACCGCGGTCTTCGCGGCCGGGCTCGAACGGGTCTTCATCCGACCGTTCGACCCGTCCGACCACTTACCCCTCGTCATCGTCACCCTGGGCTTGTTCCTGGGCATCAATTCGGTCGCCGGCGTGATCTGGGGCCATGGCGCCCGCGATCTGCCCAGCATGTTCCCCGACGGCAACCTGTATTCGCGCGGTGTCGCCAACCTCAGCTGGGTCACCGTCGGCAACGTCGCCACGGTCTTGGCCACCGCCGGCGCGTTGTACCTGCTGCTCAACAAGACCAAGATCGGCCTGGCCTTCCGGGCGGTCTCCTCCAACCTCGAATCGTCCGAGCTGGTCGGCATCAACATCGGCCGCACCCTCCAGTTCGGCTGGGCCCTGGCCGCCGCAGTCGGCACGCTGGGGGCGGCCCTGGCCATCCTCACCCTGTTCCTGGAACCGACGGTGATGCTGCGGGTGCTGATCTTCGCCTTCGCGGCGGCGGCCCTCGGCGGGCTCGACAGCCTCGGCGGTGCGGTCGTGGGCGGCTTCGTGGTCGGCCTGGTTCGGAGCATGGGCGTCGGCTATCTCGACTTCGTGCCCAGCGAACTCGGCGTCGGTGCCGCGGTCGTCGTGATCATCGCGGTTCTGCTGATCCGGCCCACCGGCCTGTTCGGCTCCGAGCAGGTGCAACGGGTATGAGTTTGCCCAAGCGCATCGCCCAGGGTGGTCGCAACCACCGGCTCTACCTGTTGGGCAGCTGGGGTCTTCTGGCCCTGCTCGCCTTCCTGGTCCCGTTTCTGTTCGCCGAGACGTTCGCTCCGGAACTGTTCGGCAACAAGTACACGGTGAGCCTGGCCAACGTGAACAAATCGCTGGCCTGGGCGGTGGCCATCCTCGGCCTGACCGTACTCACCGGGTTCTCCGGCCAGATCTCGTTGGGCCACACCTTCTTCGTCGGCACCGGTGCCTACACGTCGGCCATCCTCGTCGAGTTCTTCGATTGGCCCTACCTGGCCACGTTGGTTGTCGTCATCCCGATGTGTCTCGTCATCGGGTTGATCATCGGCATCCCGGCGGTCCGCATCACCGGGCTCTACCTGGCGTTGATCACCTTCGGGTTGGCGGCCGTCTTTCCCTCCATCCCCAAGATCGAGCAGCTCGCCGACCGCGACGGCTGGAACACGGGGGGCTCCAACGGCCTGCGGGTCAGCAAGGATCTCGAGACCCCGAGCTGGCTGCCCACCAACGGCATCGCCGAGTTCTTGCAGGGCATCCCGCTGATCGGCGGCATGTTCGGCAGCGACGGCCTGCCCCGCCGCGGCGCCGACGACGTGTACGTCTACTTTCTTCTCCTTCTGGTAGCCGCGATCGCGTTCCTCTTGGTCCGCAACCTCATGAAGAGTCGCCCCGGCCGGGCGATCATTGCGATCCGCGACAACCCGACCGGCGCCCAGGTCAGCGGCATCAACCCCGCCGCCGTCAAGACCATCGCCTTCGGCATCAGCGGCATTCTGGGCGGGGTGGCCGGCGTGATGTTCACCATGATGGCCCAGTTCGTGGGGCCCGACGAGTTCACCACCAACCTGGCCATCTTCTTCGTGGTGGGGATGATCGTCGGCGGTGTCGGAACGCTCGGCGGTTCGATAATCGGCGGCCTCGCCATCGTCTTCGTGCCGGCCTGGGCCGGCCAGACCGAAACCCTCCCGATCGCCGACATCGAGTTCGGCGCCGAATTCGGGCCCCTCATCCTGGGCGTCCTGCTGATTCTGCTGATGTTCGCGATGCCCGGTGGCATCACGTCCGGATTCCGCCAAGTCCGGGCCCGCCTCGTCCAGATCATCCCAAGGGCACCGAGCACCTGAGCCGGCGGGTTCTTGGCCGCCTGAATTCCGACCGCCGGTTCGCGCCGCTAGCCTCGCGGGCAGTTCACGTTCCTAGGAGGGGACCCCATGAAGAAGACCAACCTGTTCAGGCTACTCGCGTTGCTCCTGAGCCTTGCGCTCGTTGCCGCCGCGTGTGGCTCCGACGACGATGACGACGGCGCCGAGCCCAGCCAGACCACCGCAGCCTCGACCGACGGCACCGAGGCCCCCGACGGCACCGAGGCCCCCGATGCCACGGAAGCCCCGGATGGCACCGACGCTCCCGACGGCACCGAGGCACCGATGGACGACGTCGGCCGCGACGGCGACATCATCAACCTGGGTGGCGGCGCCAGCATCGACCTCACCGAATGCCCGAGCGATTGGGACGAGAACACCGGCATCACCGACGACACGATCACGTTCGGCCTCAGCCTGCCCCAGTCGGGGGCGCTGGCC
>JABDJW010000307.1 GCA_013002375.1 Acidimicrobiales bacterium
CGCTACCTCGGACCACGCGCCAGGATTTTCGCGGCCACTACGGTGCTGTTCCGTGGATCCGTACACCGTCGATTTCGCCTTCTCGCTCACACCGGACGAGCCGTTGCTACCGGGCGAGACCTTCCACCGGCTGCTGGCCGAACTTCGGGCCGAGCATCGGCTGGCACCCGTCCGGTTTCTCGGGGCCGAGATGGGGCTGATCACCGGCTACGACGACCTCGATGCCGCATTCCGCAATGACGCCGAGTTCCCGGCGGGACCGACCTACGCCAACTCGATCGAACCGTGCCAAGGCTTCACCTTCGAGAGCTGCGATGGGCCGGAACATCACGTGTTGCGGGATCTCTCGACGCGCGGGTTGCGGGCCCGCCCGGTGGCCCGGTACGCGGCCGAACACCTGCCGGCCATCGCCCATCGGGTGATCGATGCATTCGCCGACCGGCCGACCGCTGACCTGGTCGCCAACTTCACCGCGGTATTCCCCTTCCTGGTGTTCGGACATCGGATGGGTCTCCCCGGCTCCGAACGGGACCATGCGGCGCGGTACTACCGGTGGGCGTTCGACATCTTGGGTTACCCGGGGGACAACGCGACGGGGTTGGCGGCTGCGGCTGCGCTCACCGACTACGTGGAACCGGTGTTGGCCGAGCGGCGCGGCTGCCCAGCCGACGATCTTCTCTCCTCGATGTCCACCGCCGTCAAGGCGGGTCGACGGTTGAACGACGAGGAGATCCTGAGCCATGTTCGAGCCCTGTTCTCCGCCGGCGCCGCGACCAGTCACCATGGCCTCGGCAACACGATCTACGCATTGTTACGCGACCCGGAATCGGTGGCTCGACTCCGGGCCGAACCGGACCTGATCCCCCACGCGGTCGACGAGATGCTGCGCTGGGAGCCGCCGATCGGCATCCTGCCGCGGCTGGTGAGCCAGGACGTCGAGCTGGCCGGTGAGGTGGTCCGGGCCGGCTCGATGGTGCTGATGGGCATCGCATCGGCGAATCGGGACGAGCGCATCTACCCCAACCCCGATCGCTTCGACCCAGACCGATTCAACCCAGGCCGATTCGAACCGGGCCGGCGGGCCGGTCGACTGCTCACGTTCGGCTTCGGCAGCCACTACTGCCCCGGCTCACACCTGGCCAAGGCCCAGATCGTCGCCGGGGTCACCGCGCTGCTCGAGCGATTCCCGAAGCTCTCCCTGACCGACCCCGACATCGCGCAGCCCGTCGGCACCGTCATGCGTGGTCCCCGGGTCCTCCCGGTCGCCCTCCACTAACCAGCACTGGGGCGGTGACCGCTCGTTGGGAGGGGGAAGGGCTAATTCGGGGCGTTCGGGGCGCGCTGTTGGGCGAGGGTGAGTCCGGCGCCCCAGCGGTTTGCCTCGAGGGCTTGGAGGATCGCGGCCAGGTTGCGATCGCGTATGCGCTCGAGCTCCCGCACGCCATACTGCGCCGACTGGTCGTCGGACTGCGACGCGATGGCGTCGATCAACTCGTCGGTGAGCACGGGAGTGTCGGTCAGCTTGCTCCACGGCCAATCGAGAGACTCGCCGAACTGGGCGATGAAATGTCGCATGCCACCGGTGCCGCCGGCGATCCGGTAGGTCTCGAACAAGCCCATCTGCGCCCACCGCAGGCCGAAGCCGTACCGGATTGCGTCATCGATCTCCTCGGTGGTGGCGACGCCATCGTTGATCAGCCAAAGCGCCTCGCGCCACACCGCCTCCAGCAAGCGGTCGGCGATGAAGGCGTCGATCTCGACCCGGACGTGCAGCGGGTGCATGCCGAGGCGCCGGTAGATCGCCATCGCTCGGTCGATCGTGCCCCGGCTGGTGTCCTCGCCGCCAACCACCTCGACCAGCGGAAGGAGGTACACCGGGTTGAACGGGTGCGCCACGACCAGGCGCTCGGGGTGGGTCAAGGGGCTGGCCAGGTCGGTCGGCTTGAACCCTGACGTCGACGAGGCCAGCAATGCCGACGGCGCCGCAGCCGTATCGATGGCGGACAAGGCCGCATGCTTCATGTCGAGTCGTTCGGGCACGCTCTCCTGAACCAACTGCGCACCGGCCACCGCAGCCTCGATGGAGTCGCAGAACTCGAACGACCCCAGCGGTGCCGTCGGCAGCCCGAGCAATTCCCACCCGGCGATGGCATTGGCCAGCACATCCTCGACGACCGACGGCGCGTCGGGCGATGGGTCGAACGCCCGAACGTCGACGCCGTTCAGCCGCAGTCGGGCCGCCCAGCCGCTGCCGATGACGCCGCACCCCACGACCGCTGTCCGCTCGGGCAGATGTGGCGTGTACTCGGGTTCGTCCACGTCAGTGACGTTTCGTCAGCTGCAGGTTCTCGCGAACCTCCGCCGGGCTGAGCAGGTGATAGTTCTGGGCCTTCAAGATCGT
>JABDJW010000323.1 GCA_013002375.1 Acidimicrobiales bacterium
CACCATCATCGCGATCGACATCGATGACAAGAAGCTCGAGTGGGCCAAGGAGTTCGGTGCCACCCACACCATCAACGCCGCGAACGAAGACGTGGTCGAGCGGGTCCGCGAACTCACCGACGGCAACGGCGCCGATGTCGTCATCGAAGCGATCGGTCTCCCGCAGACCTATGAACAAGCGTTCTACGCCCGTGACCTGGCCGGCACGGTCGTGTTGGTGGGCGTGCCGAGCCCGGACATGAAGATCGAGTTGCCGCTGATCGACATCTTCGGTCGCGGCGGATCGCTGAAGTCGTCGTGGTACGGCGACTGCCTGCCATCGCGCGACTTCCCGATGCTCATCGACCTGTATCTCCAGGGCCGGCTCGACCTCGAACGGTTCGTCACCGAGACGATCAACCTCGACGATGTCGAGGAAGCATTCCACCGGATGGAAGCCGGCGAGGTGCTCCGTTCGGTCGTGGTGCTCTGATCGCATGAGACGTGGCGCGCTCGTCGTCCTGGCCCTACTCGCCGGGGCATGCGGCAGTTCCGATGCTGAACCGGCGACGACTGCAGCCGATTCGAATGGCCTCGGCGCAGTGCAGGAGTTCGAGATCGACGGCGCCGAGCACGTCGACGGAACGGTCGACTACCCGCAGTCGCCGCCGGTGGGCGGCGACCACCGCAACGGATGGCAGAACTGCGGTTTCTACGACATCGAGGTGCCGAACGAGCAAGCCGTGCACAGCCTCGAACACGGTGCGGTGTGGGTCACCTACTCCGACGAGGCGCCGGCCGCCGAACTGGAGCAACTCCGCGAGCGGGCGGCGGAAGAGTCGCACCTGCTCGTGACGAGATACACCGACCAGGACAGTCCGTTCGTGTTGACGGCGTGGGCTCGCCAGCTGGACGTCGCCTCGACGTCGGATCCGGCGTTCGAGAGCTTCCTCGCGACGTTCATGGAGACCGGCCCCACCACGCCTGAGCCGGGCGCAACATGCAGCTCGGCGTTCGGCATCCCGCCCGACGACCCGTCGACGATCGCCCAATAGGCGGCGGCCGGGTCCAGTAGCCTGAGCCAATGGCATCCATCGACCGGGTCGTGACGTCGGGCATCTTCTCCCTCGACGGCGAGGACTTCGACGTCGACAACAACATCTGGTTGGTCGGCGACGAACGCGACGTCTTCGTGATCGACGCCGCCCACGACCATCGGCCCATCCTCGCCGGCATCGGCGATCGAGCGGTGAAGGGCATCATCTGCACCCACGCGCACAACGACCACATCAACGCCGCGGCCGATCTGGCCGACGCCACCGGTGCGCCGATTCTGCTGCATCCCGACGACACCATGTTGTGGGAGGCCGTCTACCCGGATCGCCGGGCCGACGATGCCTTGCGGGATGGCGCCACCCTGACCGTCGGTAACCACGAACTCACCGTCCTGCACACGCCGGGTCATTCACCGGGCGGCGTGTGCCTGTCCCTGGCCGCCGATGGCGTCGTGTTCAGCGGCGACACGTTGTTCAACGGTGGCCCGGGTGCAACCGGCCGCAGTTTCAGCAGCCACGAGACGCTGGTCGACAGCATCAAACGCAAGCTGCTCGGCCTTCCCGAAGCGACCGTCGTGCACACCGGCCATGGTGACTCCACGACGATCGGCGCCGAGATCCCCCATATCGTCTAGGGATTGATCGGCTAGGGCTTGGTCTCGCGGGCCTCGACCCAGTCCATCAGGCTGATGAATTCGTCGTAGGGGTGGGGGTCGTCGTCCACCGCTTTGAGGGGCGGGCGATCGGTCTCCGACGCGTCGGCATCAGCCGGCTTGTCGCCGGGCAGAACCGACAGTTGCGGCCGTTGTGGCGGCAGGCTCCAGGACTCGGTGTCGAGTTCGGCGATCTCGCGCCAGGGAGGAGGCGTGATGCCACGATTCTGGACGCGTTCGGTGAGATCGATGACGAGCGCCGGTTCGGTCGGGTCATCGGCGTCGATGCGGCGCCAGACCCGCCGATTGAGGATGGCGAGCAGGGCGGACGCAACGATCAAACCGATGATCACGGCAGGGGCAAGCACACCCGCAACGTACCGGTTCGGCAGTTTTTCTGCCAACGGCTAACGTGCGCCGTCATGGCCGACAACTCCCCGACGACGACCGAGGCTGCCGCCCCGCGGCGCGAGATCCTCGACTGGAAGAGCTACGGCCACGCGGTCGCCGACCTGGCTCAGATCGTGGCGGACGACGGCTTCCGGGCCGACCTCATCCTGGCCATTGCTCGGGGTGGGCTCTTCGTCGCCGGGTCCCTCGGCTACGCGCTCGGCATCAAGAACCTGTTCGTCATGAACGTCGAGTACTACACCGGCGTCGACCAACGGCTCGACATGCCGGTCATGTTGTCGCCGTACATCGATGTCGTCGATCTGAGTGATCAGCGCGTGCTGATCGCCGACGATGTCGCCGACACCGGGCACACCCTGAATCTGGTCCGGGACTTCTGCCTCGAGACGGTGGCCGATGTCCGTTCGGCCGTGCTGTACGAGAAGCCGCACTCGTTGGTGAAGTGTGAATACGTCTGGAAGCGCACATCGGACTGGATCGTTTTCCCCTGGTCCGATATGCCGCCCATCGTCGAGGGGCAGACTTCGGTCGTCGACGTCTGATGCCCGAACCAGCCTGCTGGGCTGACTAGTTTGGCTGGCGATGCCCGTACTGGCCGCCAGCGAATCGAACTTCCTCGAGACCGAACTCAGCGTGGTCATCTTGTTGGCTACCGCCGCCCTGGTCGCGGTGATCGTCCGGCGAATCCGCATGCCCTACACGGTGGCGCTGGTGCTCGCCGGCCTGGGCTTCGCCTTCTTTCCCAACTTTCTCGACCTCGACATCAGCAGCGATCTCATCCTGGGGTTGTTGGTGCCGCCGCTGCTGTTCGAGGCCACCCTCAACCTGCCGTGGCGCAAGCTCAAGGCCGATCTCGTCGCCGTCCTGTTCCTCGCACTGATCGGGACGCTGGTCGGCACCTTCATCGTCGGCGGGCTGGTGAAACCGCTGGTCGATGTCCCGTGGCCGGCGGCGCTGGCCTTTGGTGCGTTGATCTCAGCCACCGACCCCGTCGCCGTGATCGCATTCTTCAAGACGATGGGTGTCGACAAGCGCCTGACCGTGCTGGTCGAGGGCGAGAGCCTGTTCAACGACGCGATCGCCATCGTCGTGTTCAACATCGCCATTGGCGTGGCTTCGACCGGCGATGCGTTCTCGCTGCCCGATGCCATTCGTGAGTTCCTGGTCGTCGGTTTCGGCGGCCTGGCCGTGGGTCTGGTCATGGGGGCCGCGGTTTCGATGTTGCTACGGAATCTCGACGATCACCTGATCGAAACTGCAGCCACGCTTGCGCTGGCCTTCGGCTCGTTCGTGGTGGCGGAGGAATTCGGTGAGATCTTCGGCATCGAGGATTTTCACCTGAGCGGCATCCTGTCGGTGGTCGCGGCGGGGCTGGTGGTCGGAACGATGGGCCTCACCGCGACGTCGCCCAACACCCGGATCTCGCTCGAGAACTTCTGGGAGATCCTGACCTTCTTCGTGAACTCGATGGTGTTCCTGCTGATCGGTGTCGAGATCAACCTGCTCGATCTTCGGCCCAGCCTTCTCGATGTCGCCGTCGCGGTGGCGGCCGTGCTCGTCGGCCGCTTCCTCGTCGTCTACGGCATCGGGTTCGTGCACCAATTCCTGCAGCCCGAGCGCGCCATCCCCAAGTCCTATCGACACGTCCAGATGTGGGGCGGACTGCGCGGCGCGATCTCGCTGGCTCTCGCCCTCACCATCACCGCGTCCGATGTCGGGAGCGAATCCACCGCCGAGGTGCTGCGGCTGATGACCTTCGGTGTCGTCTTGTTCACGCTGTTGGTGCAGGGCACGACCATGGCGGCACTCATCAATCGACTGGGCTTGTCCCGCCGCAGCGAAGTCGAGGTCGAGCAGCAGCGCCGGCAGGCTGCTTTGTTCGCCAAGCGGGCCGGACGGCGTGAACTGGTCGAGCTCGGCAATCAGGGTGTGTTGTTGCCGGCGATGTCCGAAGCCCTGCTGGCGACCTATGACGACGACATCAAGGGCTCGAGTTCGTCGCTCGGCAGCCACTATCAACGCCACCCCGAACTCGAGATCTCGATGTTGCTTCAGGCTCGGCGCACGGCCTTGACCGCCGAGCAGGAGGCGCTGCTCAATGCCGGTCGGCGCGGCCTGGTCAGCGGGGAGATCGCCGACCATCAGTTCGACGCGCTGAATGTACAGCTGTTCGCACTCGACTTGATCGAGGAGCGATGGGAACTCGATCCGGCGCCCCTCGACATCGACGGCGATCCAGATGTCTGAGCGGCGCGCCGATCTTCTCTATGTGAGTTGGGGTGGTACCGGGCGGGGCGAATCGCTCCGCGCGGCCCTCGAGCACGCCATCACCCACGGCGCCAACTTGGTGTTCCTGGCCATCCTCGATCGCCGCACCTTCGACGACGTCGAACCGGTGTTGCTCGGCGCCATCACCGAGGAACTCGAGTGGTTGCTCGACGCCCAGCTACGGCTGTCGCTCGCCCAACTGGGCGATCCGGATTTGGTTACTCGGATCGTCGTGCGGGCCGGTGACGTCGAAGATGTCGTCGTCGATGTGGTCGAGACCACGGGCGCAACCGAGGTTCTGATCGGCGCTCCCGTCGTGCCGCCGGCGGTCGGGGGCGATCGCGAGGCGGGGGTGGCCGATCTGGTCCACGACCTCGAGCTGCGCACGAAGGTGCCGGTGCAGCTCGTCGGGGTCGAAGCGGGGCGCTAGCCGCGATCCTCGGCCCACCGAACAAAGAGCCCGCTGCGCACCTTGGGGTCGAAGTACGTCGATTTGGGCGGCAGGACCAGGCCGGCGTCGGCGATGAGCTGCATGTCGCTGAACCGAACGGGTGCCAGCACGAAGAGCATGCCGCCGTGCTCGTCCACGGGCGCGGCGAGCTCGGCCAAACTGTGGCCGCCGGGCAGGTAGTGCAGGCGGTCGGAGGCGCTGGGGTCGTTGATGGCGAAGCAGGGCTCGAGTACCTCGCGTTGCAGCACGACGGGGTCGAGCGATGCCAGGGCCGATGCGGCCGACATGGAGATGACGTCGACCGGCAACCGAGCGCCGTACCACTGGCCTTCGGCGTAGACGAGGAGGTCGCCGGGCGTCTCGGGCGCCATCGGGTCGGCCACCGGTTCCAGGCCCATTCGGACGGTGAGGTCGGCCAGGATGGTTTCGACGCGGTAACCGCCCAGATCGCTCACCCAGCGGTTGTATTCGAGGAGCCGTAGCTCGCGGGTCGGGAAGATCACGCCGAGGATGCCGGTATCGGTGTCGCCGGTCTCGGCCGCCCGCACCATCGAGGCCCGGGCCCGATGGTGGCCGTCGAGCAGGTAGAGCGGGTGATCGGCGAGGGCCTCGATGATCGGGTCGACCGCATCGAGATCGGTGATCAGCCACACCCGTTGGGTGAGGCCGTCGTCGGTGTGGAGTTCGAGGAACGGAGGGCCGGAGGTGAGCTCGGCCAAAGAAGGGGCAATCGGATCGCGGCCCTGGTACGTGAGCGCGATCGGGCTCGATTGGGCACCGACGACCCGCAGGTGGCTGGCCAACAACTCGGCTCGCGCGTTCTGGGTGTTCTCATGGGGCCGGACGGTGCGGTCGACCAGATCACTCACCGCGATGTCGGCGACCAAGCCGGTCTGAATGTGGTCGCCGATCTCGAGCTGGTAGATGCCGTAGATCGGCTGGCCCGGATCGGTGAAGACATCGGTATCGAGCAGACGGGTCAGCGCCTGGCGCGATGCTTCGAGCAGGGCCGCCCGCTCGTCGTGGGTGGAATCCGGGTCGGGCGACTGGGTGACGTTCAGGTAGCTCAGCGGATGTTGGATCCGGAACGACAGGCGCTCGGCCGGGCTGAGGGCGTCGTACGCCGGGCTCACCACTTCGGCGGCCCGTTCGGGCCGTACCACCAGGACTCGAGTGGGGCGAACGTGCGCCATCAGGTGCTGTCGATGCGCATGCTGACGCCGATGACCTCGTCGATGTTGCTCAGGCCGTCGAGCAGGGCCGGAGTGATGTCGCCGTCCACCGAGATCGTCGCGACGGCCGCTTTGGAACCGGCGAAGATCTGGTTCTGCATCGTCTTGACGTTGATGCCGGCTCCCCGGAGGAGTTGGAGGACTTGAGCCAGAACACCGACCTTGTCGAGGTGGCGCACCACCAACGTGCCGACCCCGCGGGCGGCCGGCTCCATGTTCACGCAATTGTCCACGCGGCCCGCGGCGAACGCTTCGATCACGGCTACGGTGCCATCGGCCACGGCGCCCTGCGCTTGTCGGGTCGAGGCACCCACGTGGTGATTGCCGACGACGCGGGGGTGAGCCGCCAACGCCGATTCGAACTCGCCGCGGGCGCCGCCCGGTTCGTTTGCGAACACGTCGAGTCCGGCCCAGAATCCGCGGTTGTCGAGGGCATCGAGCAGCGCCGCCTCGTCGACGACGTTGCCCCGCGACGTGTTCAACACGATGGCGCCGTCGGGCAGTTGGGCCAAGAACGTGGCGTCGACCAGGCCTTCGGTATCGGCGGTGCCGGGAACATGGATGCTGACGATGTCGGCATCGTGCAGGAGATCCTCGTCGGAGTCGACCAGGCGAATGCCGATGGCCCGAATGCGCTGCTCGATCTCGGCGCGGCGGCCATCCTTGCGGAGCGCCCGCACGGTGAGGCCGAACGCCTTGGCCCGCTCCGCGAACTTGAGACCGATGGCACCGAGCCCGACGACGGCAACGGTCTTGCCGTAGAGGCCGTCGGCCTCGCGGTACCGGGCCTTGTCCCACCGGCCGGCCCGCAGGTCGGTGGTGGCATCGACGATCTGGCGGTCGATCGCCAACAGTAGGCCCATGGCCAGTTCGGCGACCGCGATCGAGTTCTGGCCCGGCACGTTCGACACGTAGATCCCGGCATCGGCGGCGGCCTGGACATCGATGTTGTCGACCCCCGCACCGGCTCGAATGATCAGGCTGAGATCGCGGGCGGCGGCGATGGCATCGGATCGGCCCTTGGTGCTGCGGACCACCAGGACATTGGCGCCGCTGACGGCGCCGGCCAGGTCGTCGGCACCCAGATCGGGCTCGAGTACGCAGTCGTGCCCTTCGGCCCGCAACGCATCGACGCGGTCGGCGTCGAAGGCATCGGCAAAGAGGATTCGCATTGAGATGTGCTCCCCGGTCGCAAAGCCCGTCGACGGCGAGCGCGGCCGACGGGGTCGTCAGTCAGGACCCCGAACGGTACCGGACGACTGGAGCGCGGACCAGATTCGTTGCGGTGTGAGCGGCATGTCGATGTGGGTCACGCCCAGGTGAGCAACGGCGTCGATCACGGCATTCTGGACCGCAGGCGTGGCGCCGATCGAGCCGGATTCGCCGATCCCCTTGGCGCCGAGCGGGTTGAGCGGCGTCGGGGTGACCGACACGTGGCGTTCGAACATTGGCAGCTCGGCGGCCGAGATGATCGCGTAGTCGGCAAAGTTGCTGCTGATCAGGTTGCCGTCGGCATCGAACGTGCCGTCCTCGAGCAGCGCTTGGGCGATGCCGGCTGCGATACCGCCGTGGACCTGGCCCGCAGCCAAGAGTGGGTTGATGAGGGTACCCGCGTCATCGACACCGACGAACCGTTCGATACGGACCGCACCGGTCTCGGTGTCGACCTCCGCCACGCAGATGTGGGTACCGAACGGAAAGGTCGGTGCGGTCTGGGCGAAGTCATTCTCGAGCACCAGTGGCTGCGGCGCGGCCTCGGCCACCTGGGCCCAGGCGATGGCCCGAGCCGGCGTGCCGACCACATGGAAGTGGCCCGTTTCGGGGTCGAGGGTGATGTCGTCGACGGCGGCTTCGAGCAGGTCGGCGGCGAGCGGCTTGGCTGCATCGATCAGCTTCTGCGAGGCGTCGGCCATCGCCGAACCGGCGATCTGCACCGATCGGGAGCCGCCGGTCGTGTTGCTGCTGGGCACGGCATCGGTGTCGCCGGTGATCACGGTGATATCGGCCATGTCGACGCCGAGTCTGTCGGCGACGATCATGGCCCACGTGGTGTGGTGGCCTTGACCGAACGGTGTCGAGCCGCTGCGGGCAACGATCTTGCCGTCGGCGGTGAGCTCGACGCTGCCGAACTCCTTGATCGACGGCGCACCGCCCGGCGCAGTGATCTCGACATAGCAGGAC
>JABDJW010000357.1 GCA_013002375.1 Acidimicrobiales bacterium
CCTTCGGCCAGTTCCTGGCGGGCGGGGCGGGCGTGGCGAATGATGATGAGATCCATGGGTCCTTCAGATGGGAACGAGAGGCTCGGACGGGGACTAGAGGAGTCGGCGAAGGCGCGCCGCGACATCCCAGCGAACGCTGGCATCGACGACCCCGCTGAGCATACGAGCAAATCGGGCTTCCATACGGGGTGCGTGCCCGCCGTATCCCGACATGTCCTGGGTGTTGGTGTATCCCGCGCCCGACACGTGATACAGCATGCCGATGGCGCAGTCGTCGAGAAGTTCCTCGGTGCTCCAGCGTGGGCCGCCCGCCGCCTCGAGCGCGGTCCGGTAGGCCTCGATCAGCTCTGCTTCGCGGGCGATGCTGGCGTCGTCGGCCGAACAGGCCAGGAACCAGCCGACGTCGAACCCCGGGAAAGAGCGCATCGTGGTCTGCCAATCGAGCACCGCGATGTCGTCGTCGGTGAAGATCATGTTGTCGAGTTCGTAGTCGCCGTGTACGAACGTGGCCGGCCGTTGGGCGAAGAGTTCGAGAAAGTCTTTCGTGTTCTGTACGTAGGTTTCATCGATGACGGCCCAGAGCTCGTCGGGCATGGCATCGGGTTGCTGGGCGCGAAGCTTGCTCCAGCCTTCGGTCATGACCGGTATGCCGGCCAGCAGCGACTCGCGTCGCCAGTTGTAGAGCCAGTCGTGGCGGTCGAGCACGGGCGCCTCCCAGAACTGCCCATGCATCGTGCCCAGATCGGTGATCAGCTTCAGCATGGCGTCGAACGGGGCGCCGGCCAGAATGTCGCCGTCGCGGCCCTCGATGTATTCGAAGAGTTGGAGGAACCGACCGGCTTCGGAATCGTTGGTGTTGACGTAGCAGGTCGGGATCCTCATCGGGACGTCGTCGACCAAGTGGGCGAAGAAGCCGGACTCGCGGGGGTACATACCCATGATGTCGTTGATCAGCCGAGCGACGTCGTCGTCGAGTGGGCACTTGCCGACCATCTGGCGGGGGAGGGTCGTTGGGCCGTCGTAGTCGAGGGTCAGGATTCCGACATGGCCCACCGCGCCGACGATGCCGCCCATCGCCGCGTAGTCGACGTTGGAGACCGTCACGTCGTGGCCGGATGCGCCGAACTCGGTCGAAAGCCACTCGGCAGTGATTTCCGGCAGGGAGGCCGGGATAGCTGATGCATCACCCATAGGGCCGTAATGTAGCGCCAACCGGTGAACGTTCGTCCAAACGGAGCGAACCGGCTCAGGCCAACGCCCGACCGGCCGAAGAGGGAAGAGTGGACACCATGCCGGAGCAACCCGCCGATGCCGAGTTCTCGGACCGATTCGACGAGGCACTGCGGGAGATCGAGGAACGGAAGAGCCAGGAGCAGCTGCGTTCCGGGTTGTGGTTGAGTCATCATCACTCCGACCAGCTCGACCGGTGCGCGGTGATCGGCGGCCGGCACGTGTGCCGGCGCTGCCTGTGGTTCTACCCGATCGCGATCACCGTGGCGGTCATCGGCCTGGCCGGCGGCCTGTTGTGGCCGGACCGACTCGACTGGTGGGTGATCATGGGACTGTCGTCGATTGCCACTGCGGAATTCGTGGCTGAGCAGCTCGGGTTGGTCGAGTACTCGCCCCGCCGTCAGATTGTGGCCACCGCGGCCGCCGCGCTGGCCTTCGGTCGGGCCCTGGGTCTCGAGATTGCAGATCGCTGGCAACCCAAGTTCTGGTTGCCCATCGCCGTCTTCGGTGCGATCTGGCTGGCCGCTGCGCTCATCAACAGCCGCCGGCGCCCGATCTAGCGAACCCGCACCGGGGGGAAAGCCCGGTCGCCGGGGAGCGACACGGTGTCGGCCGCAGCACAGGTGTCGAGCATTTCGAGCAGCGCGATCTGCTCGGCGTTGGTGACGCTGAGGCTCCAGCGCCATTTCACCCGAACCCAGTCGGTCGCATACCAACACCACAGTGTCTCCGAAGTGGGCCGGAACGCATCGGGGCCGCCGGTTCGGTCGACGGTGGTTCCGGCTGCCTGGTAGAAGAACACGGCCGGATCGCCGAGATCTGACGCATAGGCCTCGCGCCGCCCGACCGACCAGGCCCACCCGCCGGCTCGATGGGTGTCGAGCGGGCTGATCAGGAGTTCAACGTCGACCGCGGTGACGTTGTCGATTGTCTCTCCGGTGAGCTGATCGATCCACTGGCCCGCGCTGGCGCCACAGCCCTGGTTTGTCGCAACCGCCTCGAGACTGGTCGCTCGAAGCGCTTCGGTGCGCACCGACTGGCAGTTGCCGTTCCGGTCCTCGTCGAGGAGATCCCAGTCGCCGACGAGGGGCGCCAGGGTCGTTTGTTCCTCGACGACGAGGTTCGCCAGCAGGGTCCGGGCCAGGGCGCCGGTCTCGACGGGATCGGCGGGCGCAGCATCGATGGGCTCAACGGCGACCGGGGTCGGCTCCTGCGGCGGGGGCGAATCGCCGCCGGTGGCGAGGAGGATGCCGGCGAGCGCGACGACCGCGACGGCGGCTCCCGCGGAGAGGCGCAGCTGCATCTGGCGTCGCCGAGCCCGGTTGACACGATTGAGCAGGTCTTGATCGGTGTCCCCGACCGACGGCAGGTTCTCGCGGCCGTCGTTGACCTTGGCCCGCGGTCCGAGCAGGCGCAGCATCGGAAGGTTGGCGAACGTGTAACCCCCCGGGGTCGGCTCGGCGGTCGGCTCGGACTCGAGGACGCGGGGTGTCGCCTCGGCCGCTCGGACGTCGGCCATGATGGCCTCGCGGGCCCGGCGCTCCTCGCGGGCCTTCGCCGCTGCGGCGGCTTGACGTTTGGCCTCGGCGGCCTGCCGCCGGGCCTGCGCAGCCCGTTCGCTCTCGGCGGCGGCGAGTTCGGTGTCAGTGACCGATTCGGCCTCGACGACATCGCGTATTCGTCCGGGTGGCTCGGTTGCCGCGGTGTACAGCGGTTCGATGGGCGCCCGCGTTCCCGGATCGGCTGTTCCTGGATCGGCTGCGACGGGGTCGGCGTCAGGTTGCACCGAGGTCGAGGGATCGGCGGCGCGAGTGAGGAGTTCGGCCCAGGTGTCGACGGCGCCGGGATCAGCGCCCACAGTGTGGGCTCCGACGCGGGATCCCGGGAGCACGCGGGTATACGCGGGCGGCCCGCGTAGGTCGCCGACCTGTCCGGACACCTCGACGCTGCCCGAGCCGTTGGTGACGCGGCCGGTCACCGTGCCCAGCACGATCAGCCGCCCGCCATCGACATCGATATCGCCATCGACGGTGCCGTTGACGATCAGCATGCCCGACAGCAGGGTGATCGGCCCGCGGAACGTGTCGCTGATCTCGACCCGTTGGTGTTCGATCACCAGTGTGCCGGGGTGGGAGCTGATGAGGAGGGAGCCGTCTTCGCTGAGGGGGAGTGATTTTTTGGTCATTGGTGCTACGAGGGACCGCCCGCTCGGACCCGGAGTGTAGACGGAATGGGGGCTGAGAGTGAATTTGGGGACTATGGTTCGCCACTACCAGTGAACATCACTGCTGGGTCAGAAGTGAAATCGCTGGGTCAGAAGTGAAATCACCGCCGCCGAAGGGAAAGAACTGTCGATGTTGCGTACCCGGGTCACCGAACTGCTGGGAACCGAATTGCCGATCGTGCAGGCGCCGATGGGCTGGATCGCCCGCTCGGCGTTGGCGTCGGCGGTCTCGAACGCCGGGGGGCTCGGCATCATCGAGACATCCTCGGGCGAACTCGACGCGGTCAAGGAGGAGATCCGGAAGATGCGCGATCTGACCGACAAGCCGTTCGGGGTGAACATCGCGCAGGCGTTCGTGCGTGATCCCGACATCGTCTCCTTCGTCGTCGATCAAGGGGTGTCCTTCGTGACGACCAGCGCCGGCAGCCCGACCAAGTACACCGGACCCCTCAAGGAAGCCGGCCTCACCGTTTTCCATGTCGTGCCCACCCTCCGGGGCGCGATGAAGGCTGTCGAGGCCGGCGTCGACGGGCTCGTCGTCGAAGGAGGGGAGGGCGGCGGGTTCAAGAACCCTGCGCCGGTTTCGACCATGGTGCTCCTGCCACTGGTTGCCCAGGCGGTCGGCGTGCCGATCATCGCCGCCGGCGGCATCGTCGACGGGGCCAGTATGGCCGCCGCCCTCGCGCTCGGCGCCGAGGGGGTCCAGCTGGGGACCCGGATGGTCTCCGCCCTCGAATCGCCGGTGCACGAGAACTGGAAGAACGCCATCGTCGCCGCGGCCGAAACCGACACCGTCTTCTTGAACGCCCACACGTCGCCCGCGTTGCGGGCGCTTCGAACCGAACGGACCAGCGCGTTGGAGTTCGACACCGAGAAGAACGCGTTCGCCGAATTCGGCGATGCCCGTGACCTGTACTTCGGCGGCGACATGGAGGCGGCGATTCCGCTCACCGGTCAGGTCGCGGGGCGGATCACGGCCATCGAGCCGGTCGCCGACATTCTGGGCCGGTGCGCCGAGGAGTGCGAAGCGAGACTGCGCGAGCTGGCGCAGCGCTACGTCACGTCTTGATGCGCACCGGCGTGGACACGTCGGCGTAGAAGTCATGGCCTTTGTCGTCGATGACGATGAAGGCCGGGAAGTTCTCGACCTCGATCTTCCAGACCGCCTCCATGCCCAGCTCGGGGTACTCGAGGACCTCGACCGAGCGGATCGCGTCCTTCGCCAACCGTGCCGCTGGTCCGCCGATCGAACCGAGATAGAAGCCGCCGTGGGACCGGCAGGCATCGGTGACCGCTTGGCTGCGGTTGCCCTTCGCCAGCATCACCAGCGAGCCACCGGCGGCCTGGAACTGCTCGACGTAGGGGTCCATGCGGCCGGCCGTCGTCGGGCCGAAGCTGCCCGACGCATAGCCTTCCGGGGTCTTGGCCGGGCCGGCGTAGTAGATCGGGTTGTCCCGCAGGTAGTCCGGCATGGGTTCGCCGGCGTCCAGCCGCTCCTTGATCTTGGCGTGCACGATGTCCCGGCCGACGACCAGCGT
The DNA here is from genome assembly GCA_013002375.1 of Acidimicrobiales bacterium. Taxonomy (GTDB): domain Bacteria; phylum Actinomycetota; class Acidimicrobiia; order Acidimicrobiales; family SHLQ01; genus JABDJW01. Next base: position 4,993 of record JABDJW010000357.1, read on the forward strand.
GCCGGTGAGCGACAGACGGGTCTTGACCGGATACTGGGTGAGTTGGGCGCGGATCTCGTCCATCGGTTGGTCGAGGTCGACTCGCACCACGTCCGCGGAGAGCTCCGCATCGGTCGTTTCGGGCAGGAATCGGGCCGGATCGGTCTCGAGTTGCTCGAGAAAGAGCCCGTCTGCGGTGATCTTGGCCCGCGCCTGGCGGTCGGCCGAGCAGGACACCGCGATGCCGACCGGGTTCGATGCGCCGTGACGGGGGAGGCGGATCACCCGGACGTCGTGACAGAAGTACTTGCCGCCGAACTGGGCGCCGATGCCGAACTCGCGGGTCATGGCCAGCACCTCTTCTTCCCATTCGAGGTCGCGGTAGCCGTGGCCGGAGGCGGATCCCGAGGTCGGCAGGGTGTCGAGGTAGTGGGCCGACGCGTACTTCGCCGTCTTCAGGGTGAACTCGGCCGATGTTCCTCCGATGACGAGGGCCAGGTGGTAGGGCGGGCAGGCCGAGGTGCCGATCTTGCGGAGTTCCACGTCGAGGAAATCGCGCAACGATTCGGGGTTGAGAAGCCGCTTGGTTTCCTGGAACAGGTAGCTCTTGTTGGCTGAGCCGCCACCCTTGGCCATGAACAGGAATTTGTAGGCTGCACCCTGGTCGGCGTACAGCTCGATCTGGGCCGGGAGGTTGTTGGCGGTGTTCTGCTCTTCGAACATCGACAACGGCGCGAGCTGCGAGTAGCGGAGGTTCGAGGTCTGGTAG
>JABDJW010000373.1 GCA_013002375.1 Acidimicrobiales bacterium
GCTTCGGATTGCTGGCGACCTGGTTGAAGTTCACGAACTCGCCCTCGTAGCTGACCAGCTCGCCGGACCACAGCGTGCGCATGACGTCGACGTACTCGTCGGTACGGGCGCCCCGGCGTTCCCAGGGGATGCCGAGCGCTTCGAACTCCTCCTTCAGCCAGCCCACACCGATGCCGAGCTCCATTCGGCCCTTCGACAGCACGTCGATCGTGGCCAGCGATTTGGCCAGGACGAGCGGGTTGCGTTCGGGCAGGATCAAGATGCCGGTGCCGAGCCGGATCTTCTCGGTGTGGGCCGCGACCGTCGTGAGCCAGATCAGCGGATCGGGCATCGGCGTGTCCGGGGCGGCCGGCATCTTGCCGCTCTTGTCGTAGGGGTAGGTCGAGCCGTAGTTCTCGGGATAGATGACGTGCTCGACCGTCCACAGCGATTCGAAGCCGGCCGCTTCGGCCCCTTGGGCCAGCTCGATCAGTCCGTCGGGCTGCACGAAGTTCATGATGTTGGCGAAACCGATGCCGATCTTCATGGTCATCGTCCTTTCCATTGGGGCGTCCGCTTGTCGGCGGCCGCTCGGCGTCCTTCTCCGGCGTCTTCGGTGGCACCGGCAACCTGGCGCATGGTCTCGCCCATGCGCACCGCGTCGATCCAGTTGAGCTGGCTGCCCCGCCAGGCCATCTCCTTGGTGGCCCGCACGGCGAGGGGTGCTCCCTGGCAGAGACGATCGGCCAGGGCGCGGGCTTCGGTCATGAGTTCGTCGTGAGGGACGACCCGCCAGACCAGGCCGATCTCCTTGGCGTAGTCGGCGTCGATGCGGTCGCCGGTGAGCAGCACCTCGAGCGCGTTCGACCAGCCGACCTTGCCGGGCATGCGGATGGCGCCGACGATGGTCGGCACACCGATGCGGACCTCGGGGTAGGCGAAGCTGGCCCGATCGCTGGCGATGATGAAGTCGGTGGTGAGCGCCGCAGTCAGGCCGTAGCCGATGCACGGTCCGTTCACCGCCGCAATCGTCGGTTTCCAGATCTCCTGGCCCGATTCGAAGCTGTTGATCGTCGGCTTCTCCCAGAACGACCCGGGGAAGGTGCCGACCGATCCGGTGCCGTCTTTCAGATCGGCTCCCGCACAGAATGCCCGACCCGCGCCGGTGACGATCGCGACCCACGCGTCGTCGTCGGCGATGAACTCGTTCCAGGCCGCGTTGAGATGCTCGCGCATGGCGCCGTTCACCGCGTTGAGCGCGTCGGGCCGGTTGTAGGTGATGGTGGCGACGTGACCGTCGCGTTCGTAGGTTGCCTCGGTCGCGGGATCAGGGGCCATGCCGGCTCGAACCTACGCGGCCGGATAGGTCGCTGCGAATCCCTAGAGTGCAGCGGTATGGCAACCATCGAAGCAGACCTGACATCGGGCACCGTCGTGAACATCACCAACGGGCGACACACGTGGGCGGCCGACGAACCGCCCGACATGCAAGGCACCGACACCGGCCCAACTCCCTATGAGTTGCTCTTGGGCGCGTTGGCCGCCTGCACCTGCATCACGTTGAGCTACTACGCCCAACGCAAGGGCATCGCGTTGACGTCGGTCTCGACGCGGTTCCACTACGAGAAGATCCATGCCGACGACTGCGAGTTCTGCGAAGACGATGCCGAGGGCTATCTCGACGCGGTGCGCTCGGAGGTGTTCGTCGAGGGCACGTTCACCGAGGCCGAGCGAAAGCGGCTGGCCGAGGTCGCGGTGCGGTGCCCGGTGCACAAGACCCTCGAGAAGGGCATCGTCTTCGATGAGAACGTCACGGTCGGGTGACTGCTCACGACACCACCGGTACCGTGGCCGGCATCATGCTCGAGCGGCTGCGCACCGGGTCGCAGCCGGGTCAACGGGCCGACGATCATGTCGTCGCGGTGGCGATCGAGGGCGGCGGCATGCGCGGTGTGGTGTCGGCGGGGATGTTGGTCGCGCTGGAGCAGGTCGGCCTCAGCTCGGCCATCGATTTGGTGGTCGGAACGTCGGCGGGGGCGATCAGCGGTGCGTTCTTCGCGACCGGCCAAGCGGTCGAGGGCTCGGCGTTGTTCCACACGGCGTTGTTGTCCGACGCCTTTCTCGACCGATCGCGGCTCATCCGGCGAGAAGCAGCGCTCGACCTCGATCACCTGATCGACGATGCCGCCGCGGCGCGGGGCCTCGATCTCACAGTGTTGGCCGCCGGCAAGATTCCGCTATACGCCACCGTCTCACCGGTAGAGCCCGACAATCCGACCCGGTTCTTTCGGGTCGCCGGTGACCCGAGCCGGATGGCCGCGATCTTGAAGGCCAGCGCGTCGCTTCCGGTGATCGCCGGCGGCTCGAGAATGGTCGATGGCGAGCACTACGTCGATGGCGGGCTCCACGAGCAGGTGCCGTGGCGCACCGCCGCCGCGCTCGGCGCAACGCATGTTCTGGTGCTGCCGAGCCGGCCCGTCGTTGCCCAGGTTGATCTCGATTCGTTGAGCTTCGTCGAACGGTTGGCCGTCTTGCCCGTCGTTCGGCGATTTCATGGCGACTACGTGGCATCGTTGGTCGCCGAGCTGCCCAGAAGGTCGACCTATGCGGCCTGGAACCTGCGGGCGGTTGCCGATGGCCTCGCCACGCCGGTGCGATTCGGAATGGAAGGACCGTGGCCATCCGAGGTGGAAGCGGCGATTGATCTCGAGCCGGGCGATGAGGTCGACGCGCCGGTCGGCCCCGCGAAGCGGGAGTGGGTCCATGGCCAGGGGCCGCCCCGCTTCGACATCGTGGAACTCGACCGTGATATCGCCCTGCCGCGCCGACTGGAACGATCGCGCCCGTTGTTGGTCGATGCCCTCATCGATGGCGCCGAAGCGGTCGTGCGACACTTCGAGTTCGCCGATGTTGCCGTCGAGCAACGGGTGGTGCTGACCCACCCGGAGGTATTGGTAAAGAAATACCGCAGCGAGGTCCTCGCCGA
>JABDJW010000391.1 GCA_013002375.1 Acidimicrobiales bacterium
CTTTCCGCCCGGCGTGTTGAATGTCGTGCATGGCGGCAAGGTCGCGGTCGACCGGCTGCTCGAACACCCGGACGTCAAGGCGGTCAGCTTCGTCGGCTCCACGCCGATCGCCAGGTACGTCAACGACACCGCGGCGGCCAACGGCAAACGGGTCCAGGCCCTCGGTGGCGCCAAGAACCACATGGTCGTGTTGCCTGACGCCGATCTCGATCTCGCGGCCGACGCCGCGGTCTCGGCGGCGTACGGTTCGGCCGGCGAGCGATGCATGGCCATCTCGGTGGTGGCTGCGGTCGGCGCCATCGCCGATCCGTTGGTCGATGCCATCAAGGTCCGCATGGAGAAGTTGGTGGTGGGCGATGGCACCAACCCCGACAGCGAGATGGGTCCGCTCATCACCGCCGAAGCCCGCGACCGGGTCGCCGGCTACATCGACGCCGGCAAAGCGCAAGGGGCCACGGTGGTGGTCGACGGCCGCGAACAGAACTTCGACGGCGATGGCTTCTTCCTCGGCGTCAGCCTGCTCGATCACGTCACCACCGACATGAGCTGTTACACCGACGAGATCTTCGGACCGGTGCTCTCGGTCGTGCGGGTCGATTCCTATCAGGAGGCCGTCGACCTGATCGCCACCAACCCCTGGGGCAACGGCGCGGCGATCTTCACCCAGAACGGTGGCGCCGCTCGCCAGTTCCAGGAGGACGCCGATGCCGGCATGGTCGGTATCAACGTTCCGGTGCCGGTACCGGTCGGGTACCACTCGTTCGGCGGGTGGAAGGATTCCCTGTTCGGCGACACCACGATGTACGGCCCCGAAGGGGTGAAGTTCTACACCAAGGCCAAGGTGGTCACCTCGCGGTGGCCCGACCCCGCCACCAGCCGAGTCGACCTCGGTTTCCCGACAAATCAGTAGCTGCCCACCAACCGGCAGCTCAGCAACCAACACAAACCAGCAAGAGAATCAGGAGTCGGTCATGGATTTTGGCGTCGTACTGCAAACGGATCCGCCGGCCTGGCGGGTCGTCGATCTCGCGGCCAAGGCCGAGACGCTGGGGTTCACCCATGGCTGGACGTTCGACAGCCATGTGCTGTGGCAGGAGCCGTACGTCATCTACAGCCAGATGCTGTCGGCCACCAAGCGGATGACCGTCGGGCCGATGGTCACCAACCCGGGTACCCGCAATTGGACCGTGACCGCCTCGCACTTCGCCACCTTGAACGACATGTTCGGCAACCGCACCATCTGCGGCATCGGGCGCGGCGACAGCGCCATGCGGGTACTCGGCCACACTCCGGCCAAGCTCTCGACCCTCAGCGAGGCCATGGGCGTGATCAAGGGTCTGGCCGAAGGCCGCGAGGTCACCTACAACGGCACCCAGCAGCAGTTCCCCTGGGCCGAGCAGTCCGAACTCAAGATCCTGATGGCGGCCTACGGGCCCAAGGCCTTGAAGCTCTGCGGTAGCGAAACCGATGGCTTCATCTTGCAGCTCGCCGATCTGAGCCTGGCCGAGTGGACCATCGGCGCGGTCCGGGCCGCGGCCGAAGAAGCGGGCCGCAACCCCGACGACCTGTACATCTGCGTGGCCGCGCCGGCCTACGTCGGCACCGACATCGCCCATCAACGCGATCAATGCCGTTGGTTCGGGGGCATGGTCGGCAACCACGTCGCCGATCTGGTCGAGCGCTACGGGGGCGATGGTTCCGGCGTGCCGCAGGCCCTGACCGACTACATCAAGGAGCGCGAGGGCTACGACTACGGCGGCCACGGCAAGGCCGGCCACGATCACACCGATTTCGTGCCCGACGACATCGTCGACAGCTTCTGCATTCTCGGGCCCGAGGAAGCCCACATCGAGCGGCTCAAAGCGCTGGAGGCCCTCGGCGTCGATCAGTTCGCGATCTACCTCATGCACGATCAGAAGGACGAGACCCTGAACGCCTACGGCCAACGCATCATCCCGGCGTTGAACAGCTGAGGTATGGCCTCACCGACCACCGAGGATCCCCTCGTCCGCGAGCAACTGCTGGCCCAGCAGGCTCGCGCCGAGGATCGCCGCGATCTGATCGTTCGAGGGGTCCGCCAGGTCGTGGTGTTCGCCCTCTTCGTCGCCCTGTTGGCCGGTGCCTACGTCGGCTACAAGGCGCTCAGCGATTCGCTCGACGACCGTCAAACCGACTGGCCCGTCGTCGGTTCGGTGCTGCCGCGGGGCGACAACCTGAACATGCCGCCGTTGTCGGACATCGTCGGCCAGTTCGGCGAGGTACCCCGCGGGCAAACGCAGACCTACGCCCGCATTCTGCTGGGCGAAGGGCTGTTCACCCTGCGTGAGGCCGCGGTCGGCTTCGTGGCCGGCGTCGTGATCGGCCTGCTCTTGGCCATGGTGTTGGTTCGTTCGCAGTGGCTCGATCGGGGCGTGGTGCCGTACATC
>JABDJW010000404.1 GCA_013002375.1 Acidimicrobiales bacterium
CCCTCGGCGTGGTCCGCGATGGCGATGTGCTCGACGCTCGACTCGCCGCCGGCCAGATCGCCCAACACCTGCAGGCCCATGCGACCGCCACCGACGAAGACTGGCGGCCGGCCTTCGAGAAGATGCGGCGCGGCAGCGCCTGGCTCGAAACCTGACCGGCCTCGGGACCGGCCGGTGCCGCCGCTCGATGAGTTGCTGCCCGCGTTCGACAAGACCGCGTCGGACTACCACCCCCACCGCCGGGTGCTGCGCCGCGTCACCGTCAGCGGCGATCGGCCCTTCCACCGCAGCTCGGCCGTCGCCTGATCTCTCGAGAACGGCACGGTTCGAGGACAAAGGCCCTGTTGGCCCGGCCTGATCCCTGCTCGACTGGGGGCATGCGATGGGAGGGGGCGGCGTGTGTTTCTCGGCGGAGGCTGATCTCGTAGCCGGCGTGGTGGTCACCGGCCTCGGCATCGACGCGGTTCGTCATGCCGATCGTCGGCGCGAGTTGCCGCTGGCCGCACTGCCCCTGCTGCTGGGGGCCCATCAGTTCATCGAGGCCTTTGTGTGGTGGGGCCTCGACGGCGACGTGGCGTACCGGCTCGGGCGGGTCGCGATCTGGGCCTACCTGGTGATCGCCCTCGTCGTATTGCCCCTGTACGCCGCGCCCGCGGTGGGGGCCGTCGAGCCGAAGGATCGGCGGCGCCGAATGGCACTCTTCGGCGCGCTCGGGGTGGCGGTCGCAGCCATCATGGTGGCGGGGATGGCCGGCGGCGTCTCGGCCGAGATCGAAGGCCGCCACGTCCGCTACGGCGTCGATATCTGGCAAGCGGACCTGACCGTCCTCCTGTACGTGGCCGCCACCTGCGGGCCCTTCCTGGCCGCCGGCCAGCGGCGCCTGGTGTGGTTCGGGGCCGCCAATCTGCTCGGCGTCGCGGTCATCGCGTGGATCGACGAAACCGCAGTCGTGTCGTTGTGGTGCCTGTGGGCAGCCCTGGCCAGCGGCGCGATCGTTGCGAACCTGCGACTCGATCGTGGCGCAGACCACACCCCGAGAGTGGCGATCTGACTCGCGTGTCGTGGTTAAATCGCCTGAGATGAACAATCACAAACACATGGACCCGGCCGAAGCGGTCAACTACTTCGTGGCCCGGGCGGTGCAGCTCACCGGGGTGTCGGCCTCGACCGAGAAGGTTCTCATGACCCCGCACCGCGAGCTGCGGGTCGAGGTGCCGATTCGACGCGATAGCGGCGAGCTCGAGACCTACCTCGGCTATCGGGTGCAGCACGACAACTCGCGGGGGCCCTTCAAGGGCGGTGTCCGGTTCCATCCGTCGGTCCAGGTCGAAGAAGTTCGGGCTCTGGCCTCGCTGATGACGTGGAAGACGGCCCTGGTCGACATTCCCTTCGGCGGCGCCAAGGGCGGTATCGAAGTCGACGTGAGCGAATTCAGCATGAACGAGCTCGAACACCTGAGCCGCACCTTCATCCGTCAGATCTCCCGCATCATCGGCCCGACGATGGATATTCCGGCGCCGGACATGTACACCAACTCGCAGATCATGGCCTGGTTCCTCGACGAGTTCGAGCAGCTCAACGGCCACGCGCCGGCCGTGGTCACCGGCAAGCCGCTCGCCCTCGGAGGTTCACCCGGCCGAACCGAGGCCACGGGACGAGGAGCGATCATCGTGCTCGACGAAGCGCTCCGGACCATGGGTCGGACACCAGGCGAGACGTCCGTCGCGATCCAAGGGTTCGGCAACGTCGGATCCTGGGCCGGCAAGCTCGCCCATCGCGGCGGCTACAAGGTGGTGGCGGTCTCTGGCACCGAGGGCACGGCCTACAACGGCGGCGGCATCGACATCGATGCCATCGCCGCGCACCGGGAAGCGACCGGCTCCTTTGAAGGCTTTGCCGGCATCGAGATGCTCCCGGGCGATGACGTGCTCACCCTGCCCGTCGATGTCTTGATCCCCGCCGCGCTCGGCGAAGTCATCAACGCCGACAACGTTGCCGACGTGCAGGCCCAGATCATCCTCGAAGGCGCCAACCATCCGGTGACGCCCTGGGCCGATGCCGCCCTCACCGACCGCGGCGTCACCGTCGTGCCCGACATCTTGGCCAACGCCGGCGGCGTGACGGTCAGCTACTTCGAATGGGTCCAGAACATCCAACACTTCCGCTGGACCGAACGGCAGGTGAACGAGCGACTCGAAGAACGTCTCGTGCTCGCCCATCAGCACGTCATGCAGACGGTCGAGGACCGCGGCTGTTCGCAGCGCGAGGCGGCCTTCGTGATCGCGGTCGAGCGGGTGGCCGAAGCCTCCGCTCTGCGCGGCATGTTGTAGTTCTGGACCAGGAATCGGTGCGTTGGCGTTTCGACCAGTACGGCGTCACCCTGGCCGACATCGACGAAGAAGAACTTGGTCGCGCAGTCGGCGCGTGTATCGGTGTTCTTGTGATTGTCCGCCGTTCAGTCGTCGAAGGCAAGCAGAAATCGGCCACAGTTTCCTCGGCGCCTACCGGCTGTCACACCGCCGCGATACGGTTGGGTTACGCCACTCGTGAACCGGGCCAAGGGTTCTCCTGCATTGTTGCATTCGAGGGAACCGCTGGCATGAACGAACGAGAACGGCTGAAGTTGTACGACCGCCTGGGCGAAGTGCTCGGGCCCGATGAAGCAGGCACCCTGATGGAGCTGCTGCCCCCGGACGGCTGGGACGACATCGCCACCAAGCAACTGGTCGGGGCCAATGCAACCTCGCTGCGCGGCGAAATGGCGGAGGTGCGTGGCGAGATGGCGGAGGTACGTGGCGAGATGGCGGAGGTACGCGGTGAGATGGCGGAGGTGCGTGGCGAGATGG
>JABDJW010000436.1 GCA_013002375.1 Acidimicrobiales bacterium
ACGTCGGTCTGGTCGACCTACCGGCCGGTGTCGCCCGGCTGGGGTTCGTCCCGCTGTTCGAGACCATCGACGACCTGCGCAACATCGGCGTGGTGCTACGCGACTTGTTGGCCACGCCGGCCTACCGGCGCCTGGTCGAGATCCGGGGCGATGTGCAGGAGGTCATGGTCGGCTATTCCGATTCCAACAAGGACGGCGGCATCACCACATCGCAGTGGGAGATCCACAAGGCGTTGCGCCAGATCGCCGAGGTGTCGGCCGAGACCGGCATCCGCATCATGGTGTTCCACGGCCGGGGCGGCTCGGTGGGCCGGGGCGGCGGCCCGACCAACGCCGCGATTCTGAGCCAGCCGGCGGGCGTGGTGGCGGGGTCGGTCAAGATCACCGAGCAGGGTGAGGTCATCGCCGACAAGTACGGGCTGCCGGGTCTGGCCCGGCGCAATCTCGATCTCGCGGTCTCGGCCGTCGTGGAGGCCACCCTGGCGCACCGCCGACCTCGCCACGGCGAGGCGACAATGCGCGAGTGGAACGAGGTCATGGAGCTCATGTCGACCAGCGCGTACGACACCTACCGAGCGTTCCTCGAGACGCCGGGGCTGGTCGAGTACTTCCAGACCTCTACACCGGTGGAGGAGCTGGCCCAGATGAACATCGGGTCGCGTCCGGCCCGTCGGTCGGGGGCGGGTGCGGGCATCGCCGACCTCCGCGCCATCCCCTGGGTGTTCGGCTGGACCCAGTCTCGCCAGATCATCCCGGGATGGTTCGGCGTGGGCACCGCGTTGGAGCGGGCCGCCGACGCCGGCCATGGTGAGGTGCTGACGACGATGTTCGCCGAGTGGCAGTTCTTCGCCACCTTCATCTCCAACGTGGAGATGACCTTGGCCAAGACCGATCTGGCCATCGCCCGCCACTACGTCGATCGCTTGGTCGATCCCGCGCTGCACCACTTCTTCGACACGATCGTCGCCGAGCACGATCGCACCGTCGCCCAGATCGATCGGCTCAGCGACTCCGGCCTGCTCGAAGATCTGCCGGTGCTGAAACGCACGCTGGCGGTGCGCGACGCCTACCTCGACCCCATCAATGTGCTGCAGGTCGAACTCCTGGCCCGGGCCCGCGCCATGGGCGACGACGATGCGGCCGCGGCCCGCCTGCGCCGAGCGCTCCTGCTCACCGTCAACGGCGTCGCCGCCGGCCTGCGTAACACCGGCTGATCAATCGCCACCATTCCAGGGGTTCTTCGTCCGGGGCACTCGCCGCTCGCCGCACAGATCGTCGAGCAGCTTGTCGGTTGTGCAGAAGTCCCGCCGCGGTTGTGAAGATTCTGTGCGGGTGCGTCAGGCCCCCGAAATTCTTGCCGCAAGCCCCCTAGTCGGTGGTTTTCGGCAATGAGAACGGGTGGGGCGGTGCGGTGCGGGCCCGGAGCACGAGGAGGTTGCGGGTTCGACCGGCGTCGGTACCGAGCAGCGTCGGCCCCGAGTGGAGTTGGCCGAACTGGGGGAACAGCACGATCTCGTTGGCCGGCGCTTCGTCGACCGCGAGGGTTCGGCTGGTGAAGGCCTCGGCGACTTCGGACGCCAGAGCAAGTTGTGTGCCCGGTTGCGGATGAGTAATCGAGATCGCCTCGGCGGCCACACACGCGCCACCGAGGTTGGCCGCGATCGCGACCATGCCCACGTCGGCACCGGGTTCGAACAGATCGTCGTCGAAATGTGGTGTGGTCGTCACCTGGTCGGCCGCGGTCAGCGAGGCGGTGAGGTAGGCCGGGAAGTCGAGCACGATGTCGACGATGGCCAACGCTTCGATGACCCGCTGGTGAAGCGCTTCGGCCTGCGGCAGCCAGAACGCGTTGAGCTCGGCATCGTCGCCGGTCGGGGTCGCGGTGCCGTTGGCGCTGATCACGAACGTCTCGATCACCGGCTCGGCCGGCGCTGGGCCGCCGAAGTCGGGCACCCCGAAGGCTCCGAGCGAGCATGCGCCGGTCTGGAGCAGTTGGCCGGGGTCGCTCGCGGCCAGCAACTCGGCCTTGGTGAGCCGAAGGTGGGCTGCGAAGTCGGCGTCGAGGGGGTTCATCACCGGTCGACCGTATCCACGCCGCCCGATGAGCATCCGGCCGCGAACACCAAAACCACAGCAAGAAACCGCACAGATCTCGTCGCCAGCGCCACACCACTACGATGCCAGACCCCGGGTTGTGACCAGCGTCAGCCAAGACAGGGCCGTACCCAGGTTGGCCAACGGGGGCCACCGCGCTAGCGTTGACCGCTGGCCTTGCTGTCGGTTTCGTGCCGGCTGCCCGGCCAAACGTACTCGGTCCGCTGGCCGAGACGGTTCATGCAAAGGAAAGTCCACTGGCAAAGCCCAAGGAAGACGCAATCGTGCTGGAAGGCACGGTCACCGAGTCGCTGCCCAACGCGATGTTCCGAGTGAAGCTCGAGAACGACCACGAAGTGTTGGCGCACATCTCGGGCAAGATGCGGATGCACTACATCCGGATCTTGCCGGGCGATCGCGTCCAAGTTGAGCTCACCCCCTACGACCTCCAGCGTGGCCGAATCACGTACCGGTACAAGTGACCGGCACCCCCGTTCGTAAAGGTTTTCGATGAAGGTTCGCCCCTCCGTCAAAAAGATGTGTGACAACTGCCGCGTGATCCGTCGCCACGGTCGCGTGCAGGTGATCTGCACCAATCCCCGGCACAAGCAGAGGCAGGGCTAGCCCTATGGCACGTATTTCCGGCGTCGACATCCCCCGCGAGAAGCGGGCGCTCGTTTCGCTCACCTACATCTACGGCATCGGGCCGCGCATCGCCGGCGAGATCCTCGATGCCACCGGCGTCACGCCCGAACGCCGGGTGCGCGACCTGACCGACGAAGAGGTCGCCAAGATTCGCGGCTACATCGATCAACACCTCAAGGTCGAAGGCGACTTGCGCCGCGAGGTGTCGCAGGACATCAAGCGCAAGATGGAAATCGGCTGCTACCAGGGCCTGCGCCACCGCCGTGGTCTGCCCGTCCTGGTCAGCGCACCCACACCAACGCACGTACTCGGAAGGGCCCGAAGAAGACCGTGGCCGGCAAGAAGATGGTTCGTAAGTAATGGCAAAACCAGCAGCTGGGGGCCGTCGGCCCAAGAAGCGTGAGCGCAAGAACGTCACCCACGGGGTGGCGCACATCAAGAGCTCGTTCAACAACACGATCGTCACGTTCACCGACCAGGGCGGCAACACGTTGTCGTGGGCGTCAGCGGGCAACGTCGGTTTCAAGGGCTCCCGGAAGTCCACGCCCTACGCTGCGCAGATGGCGGCCGAACAAGCCGCTCGCAAGGCGATGGAGCACGGCGTGCGCAAGGTCGACGTCGTCGTCCGAGGCCCGGGCTCGGGTCGCGAGACCGCCATTCGTTCCATTCAAAACACCGGCATCGAAGTCACCGGCATCAAGGACGTCACTCCTGTGCCCCACAACGGCTGCCGTCCCGCCAAGCGTCGGAGGGTCTGACCCATGTCTCGCTACACCGGACCTCGGGCGCGCGTATCTCGCCGCCTCGGCACCAACATCTGGGGTACGAAGGGCGAAACCATCGCTCTGGAGAAGCGCCCTCATCCGCCCGGCGAACATGGCCGGTCCCGCCGCCGTGGCAACGTCAGCGAATACCTGCTGCAGCTCCAAGAGAAGCAGAAGGCCCGGTTCAGCTACGGCCTGACCGAAAAGCAGTTCCGGAACCTCTACGAGGAAGCCAACCGCCGCGAAGGCGTCACCGGCGAGAACATGCTGCGCTACCTCGAACAGCGCCTCGACAACGTCATCTACCGGGCCGGCTTCGCGGCCACCCGCCCGCAGGCTCGTCAGTTCGTGAACCATGGTCACGTCAATGTCAACGGCAGCCGGGTCGACATCCCGAGCTATCGGGTCCGCAAGGGCGATCTCGTCGAGATCCGCGAAAAGCACCGCAACAACGCGGTACTCCAGTGGAATGTCGACGTGCTCGATCGCACTGCTCCGGGCTGGCTCGAAAAGAGCGGCTTGGGCGTCACCGTTCGCGAGCTGCCCGTCCGTGAGCAGATCGACATCCCGGTCCGCGAACAACTCATCGTCGAGCTCTACTCCAAGTAGGGCTCGTCAACAGCGCCTCGGCTTCGGCCGGCGCGCTGGCCTCGCGTTCGGCAACGGGCGCGTGTTCCATCCATCCCCAGTAACACCTTGGCTGACGCCAAGGGTCGACTTCGAAGCTCCGAGGAGAAAATATGCTGGTCATTCAGCGTCCGACGGTCGAAGCGGTTGGCGAAGCTGACGGCAACATTCAAAAGTTTGCTGTTGGCCCGCTCGAACCAGGCTTTGGCTACACGATGGGCAATTCGCTGCGGCGAACCCTGCTGTCGTCGATCCCGGGGGCTGCGGTCACCCAGGTTCGCTTCGACGATGCCCTGCACGAATTCGACACCATCAATGGTGTGGTCGAAGACGTCACCTCCATCATCTTGGCCCTGAAGGATCTGGTCCTTCGCTGCCACGCCGACGATCCGGTCACGCTGCGCCTCGACGTGCGCGGCCCCGCCGAGGTCAAGGCGTCCGATCTGCAGTCTCATGCCGAGGTCGAGATCCTCAACCCCGATCTCCCGCTCGCCACCCTGAACGGCAAAGGCCGTCTGGCGGCCGACATCACCGTCGAGCGGGGCCGTGGCTACGTCTCGGCTGATCGCAACAACACCAGCGAGACCATCGGCGTGATCCCGGTCGACTCGATCTACTCGCCGGTCCGGCGGGTCGCCTACGACGTCGAACCGACTCGGGTCGAACAGTCCGCCGACTTCGACCGCCTGATTCTCGAAATCGAGACCGACGGCTCCATCACCCCGCAGGAATCGCTGGCTTCGGCCGGTGCCACGCTGCGGGCGCTGGTGCAGCTGGTCGAAGAGATGAGCGACGAACCGCAGGGCCTCGAGCTCGGCGAGGTCTCGCCAGTGGCTTCGGGTTCACCTGATCTCGATCTCCCCATCGAGGATCTGGAACTCTCCGAACGGCCGCGCAACTGCCTCAAGCGGGCGCAGGTCAACAGCATCGGCGAGCTGCTCGAGAAGACCGAAGACGATCTTCTGGCCATCACCAACTTTGGTCAGAAGTCGCTCGACGAAGTGATTGCCAAGCTCGACGAGCGTGGCCTGTCACTGCGCACCCGGGACTGAGCCATGCCTGCACGTCCGACGAAGGGGCGCCGTTTCGGCGGTAGCTCTGCGCACCAGAAGTCGATGATGGCCAACTTGGTCGCATCCCTGATCGCAGCTGAAGCGATTGTCACCACCGAAGCCAAGGCCAAGGCCGTTCGCCCGATCGCTGAGAAGATGATCACCAAGGCGAAGAAGGGTGGCCTCCACAACCATCGCCAGGTCGTGAAGTTTCTTCGCGACCGCGAGATGGCGTCGAAGTTGTTCGACGAGATCGGCCCTCGCTATGCCGAGCGGCCCGGTGGCTACACCCGCATCCTGAAGCTGGGGCCCCGCCCCGGCGACAAGGCTCCGATGGCTCGCATCGAACTGGTGTGACCAACAAATAGCGACTGAAGCCAACAACGATTGAAGCCTAGAAACGAGTGAGGAAGGCCCGGGTCCGCCCGGGTCTTCTTTTCTTTTCGGCCCGGGACTCGGGGTCAGGTCTACGTTGGACCTTGCGACAAACCAGGAATTCGTCCAGACGGCACGGGCCAGTGGCCTAGGTTCGACAGCCATGACCAAGCGGATCTTTCTCACCGGCGCAAACCGAGGTCTGGGCCTGGCTCTGGCGGCAGAGCTCATAGAGGCGGGGCACGAGGTGTACGGAAGTGCCCGAGAATCCGCGCCGACCGACCTGCTGGCTCTCGATCCGGCTGGAATAGTGCAGCTCGATCAAGCCGACGAGGCGAGCGTCGATGCCGGCATCGCCGCCCTGGCCGAGCTGACGCCGACGCTCGACGTGCTCATCAACTGCGCCGGTGCCGATGCTCGCGCCTTTGGTTCGCCCGAAGACCGTCGCGGCCCGTTCGACCTCGATGGCGAGACGTTCACCAACGTGCTGCGGGTGAACGTCACGGGGCCGATGTTGATCACCCGGGCCGCCCTTCCGCTGCTACAGCGGGGCGTCGACGCCATGATCATCAACATCAGCTCACAGCTCGGGTCGATGGAGGTCGCGGCGACCTCGGGTCGAGACACTGCGTACTGCGTATCGAAAGCCGCTCTCAACAACTACAGCGTCAAGGCCGCCGGTGCGCTGCGGGACGAAGAGATCGGGGTGGTGATGGTGCACCCCGGTTGGGTGCAGACCGACATGGGCGGCGAGCGGGCGCCGATGACGGTCGACGAATCGAGCGCGGCGCTGGCCTCGCTGGTCGAGAAGCTCACCCTGGCCGATACCGGCCGATTTGTTCGCTGGGACGGCACCGACCACCCCTGGTGACCGGCGACCCTCCGGGTCACTTCGAGTTGCTCGCTGGCGCTCACAACGTCGCCCGGGAGGGGGAACTGGAGTGGGGCGCGAGATCGTCATACCTCCCATCAACACGACGATGGGCAACACGACGATGGGGAAGTGGATCATGCGACGGCTCTTGGGGTTCTTCGGGGTACTGGTAACAGCGATGGTGGCCCTGGCGCCCGCCGCGGCAGCTTGTGGGTTCCTGGTCTCGGCCAATGGCAGCGTCAAGCTGCTGAAGACGACCACGTTCGTGGCGTGGGAGGACGGGATCGAGCGTTACATCACCAACTTCGCCTTCGAGGGCGACGCCGAGGCCTTCGGCACGCTGATACCGCTGCCGGCCGAGCCGACCGATGTACAGCGGGCCGGCGACTGGACGCTGCAGCGTCTGGTCCGGGAGGTCTCGCCGCCGGTCGACCGAGAACTTGCGGCGCCCGCGCTGGACTTCTTGGCCGCCGAGGGTGGCCGGGTCGAGGTGATCCTCGAGACCAAGATCGACTCGCTCGAAGTCATCGTGCTCAAGGGTGGTGGGCAGGATGTCTTGGCCTGGGTGAACGACAACGGGTTCAACCTGCCCGAGGGTCCTGAGACCGATCACATGCTGGCGTACTACGGCGATCGCTCGCCCTACTTCCTGGCCGCCCGGTTCGATGCCGACGCCGCCGCAGCCGACGACTTCCAGTCGGGTGATGGCATCCCGGTGCAGATCACCATCCCGATCGACCGCCCCTGGGTGCCGCTGCACATCCTGCATGGGGCCACCCCCGATCAGCAGGTGATCGAGGCCGACGTCTTCCTGCTCACCCCCGACGAGCCCCGCCTGCTGTATGGCGCCGGGTTGAACACCGTGCGTTCGGAGCCGGCCAACGACCTCCTCCTCGATGATCTGCGTTCCGATCAGAACATGGAGTGGATTCCCGATTCGGGTTGGTTCACCTATCTCGAGCTCGACACCAAGGCCGGCAATCTGACCTATGACCTGGCGATCAGCGTCGACGGCAGCCAGCCCTCGGCCGTCGATGCCGGCCTCACGATGGTGGCCGCCGGATCCGGCTCGGTGCACCCCTCGCTCACCGCCACGCTGCCCGACGATTCGCCGGACTGGACGGCTGTCGGTTTCGTCCTCGCCGGCATGGTCGTGCTGGTCGGTGCGGCTGGTGCGGTCGGTCTGACCGCTCGCCGCGCCGGGTAGCGCGCGGGTGACGCTGAGCCAGGGCGGGCGCTAGGTTGAGGTGATGACTGACGTCGCCGAAGCTTTCGCCAACTCGGACTTTGCTCCGCAGCGAGAAGATCTCGTCTTCCCGCTTCCACCCACGTTCGACAACCTCGATGACGAGCGCCAACACCGCAAGCAAAAGCTCGCCGGTGCACTGCGCCTCTTCGGAAAGCTCGGTTTCGCCGAGGGCGTGGCCGGTCACATCACGGTGCGCGATCCGGAGGAGACCGACCACTTCTGGGTCAACCCCTTCGGTGTGAACTTCAAACACATGAAGGTCTCCGATCTCATCCTGGTCAACCACGAGGGTGAGGTCGTGCACGGCAACCGGCCGGTCAACAAGGCGGCCTTCGCGATCCACGGCGCCATCCACCAGGCTCGCCCCGACGTGATGGCCGCGGCGCACAGCCACTCGATCTTCGGCAAGGCGTTCTCGGCGCTCGGCCGACCGCTGCGCATGATCACCCAGGACGCCGCCATGTTCTACAACGACTGGGTCATCCACACCGACAGCGGTGGTGCGATCGTGAACGACATCGCCGACGGCATGAAGATGACCGACACCCTGGGCGACAAGAAGGCGCTGATCCATCGCAACCACGGCCTGATCACGGTGGCCGACACCGTCGACGCCGCCGCGTGGTGGTTCATCGCCCTCGAGCGGGCGTGCCAGGTGCAACTGGTGGCTGAGGCCGCCGGCGAGCCGCACGAGATCCCGCATGAGGCATCGCAATACAGTTACGACCAGTCGGGCAACCCAGCCGCCGGCTGGTTCCAGTTCCAGCCGTTGTGGGACGAAATCTCGCGCGAACAGCCCGATCTGTTCGACTGATCGAGCGTTCGCCCGCCACCGCCATGCGGGTTCGAGCCACCGTCGCCTACGACGGTGCACCGTTCCGAGGGTTCGCCGTCAACGATGGTGTCCGCACCGTCGCGGGCGATCTCACCGACGCCCTCGGTCAGGTGCTGCAGCAGCCGGTCACCCTCACCTGCGCCGGTCGGACCGACAAGGGCGTGCACGGGCGCGGCCAGGTGGTCTCGTTCGACATCGCGCCGCCCGCCGGCGGTGGTGAAACGGTCGATCTCGACGACCTGCAGCTGGCTCTCAACAAGATGTGTGGCCCGAGTATCGTCGTGTCCGGGTTGCGACGGGCCGCCGCCGACTTCGACGCCCGGTTCGGCGCGACCTCGCGCACCTACCGGTATCGCATCCTGAATCGGGCCCATGGCGATCCGTTGCTGGCGCCGACCGTCTGGCACGTCGGGCCGCCGCTCGATGTCGAAGCCATGCAGGCCGCGATGGCTCCGTTGCTGGGCGAGCATGACTTTTCCTCGTTCTGTCGGAAGCAGAAGCCGGCCGCCGATGGTCGGGTCCCACCGCTCACCCGCCGGCTCTTCCGGGCGGACTGGATCCGCCCGCGACCGGTTGAAAGCGCTGACGAGCCCACGAACCCCGACGGGCCCAAACTCCCTGACGAACCCGGCGCAACCGGGCTCGATTCGGACCTGCTGCAGCTCGAGATCCAGGCCAGCTCGTTCTGCCAGCAGATGGTGCGTAGCATCGCCGGCTTGGCCGTGGAGGTCGGCCTTGGTCGCAAGCGGCCGGCCGACGTTGCCGAGATACTGGCCTCCCGTGACCGGTCCCGAGCCGGCCAGATGGCGCCGCCCCAAGGCCTGATCCTCTGGGCGGTCGGCTACGGCGAAACCGGGGCCGACTGACATGTGGCTGCCGTGGGACTACGCCCTTGGTCTGGCCGCCGTTCTGGCCGTCATCGCCGGGGTCGCCCGCCAGCGCACCGATCGCCGCTCGGAGCTCGTTGCCGCGGTGGCGGCCGAGGCAACGATCGTCGCGTTGTTGTACACCCTGTGGCAGCTCGCCGGTCGATTGTCGGTGATCAACATCGAGGGGGCCTACGATCGGGCCGACCAGCTCTGGGATCTCGAACGGGCGTTGTTCCTGCCCGACGAGGCCGCGGTGCAGGGCTGGTTGTTGCCGCACGAGCTCTGGGTACAGGCATCGAACATCTACTACGCCGGCGCCCACGTGCCCGGTATGGGCATCTTCCTGGTCTGGATGTTCTTCCGCCATCGCGACCGCTATCGGCCGTGGCGCAATGTCCTGGCCGCGCTCACCGGTGCCTGTCTGCTGATCCAGCTCGTGCCGGTCGCGCCCCCTCGGTTCATCGATCGCTTCGGCATCGTCGACACCGGCATCGAGTACGGCCAGAGCGTCTACGCCTCCTTCGGCTCGACCGCAGCTGGGCAGCTGCAGGCCATGCCGTCGATCCACGTGGCGTGGGCCATGCTGATCGCGCTGGCGCTGTGGCCGCTCGGCGGCTGGGCCCGCTGGATGGGGGTGGCCCACGCCGTGCTCACCAACTACGTCGTCGTCGTGACCGGCAACCACTACTGGCTCGACGGCGTCGTCGCCGCCGTTCTACTGGTCGGTCTGGTGCCGATCGAACGCTGGGTGCGCGACCACCTCGTCGGCCGAGTGCGGCTTGCCGATATGGGCGAACCGGTCGATGCGGTGGTGGCGGCGGTCGGCGAGTAAGAACGCTCCATGGCTGATCTATCCATCTCCGCATCCGTCAACTCGGTCCTCATCAACGAATTGTTCTCGGTCGACGGCAAGGTCGCGATCGTCACCGGGGGTTCGCGTGGCATCGGCCGGATGATCGCCACCGGCCTGGTGGCCAATGGGGCCAAGGTCTACATCACCGCCCGAAAGGCCGAGGC
>JABDJW010000437.1 GCA_013002375.1 Acidimicrobiales bacterium
CCACCCCCTCGACAATGTGATCTGGGCCGCGCTCGGCGGCCATCAAGCCGACCTGGCGCATTCCGACCGGCGACCGCTGGCGGCCCGCTACCAGACCGACGTCGCCTGGTTCGCCGCAGTGGCCGACCTCAGCGAAGCAGCCGGCGCCGATCTCGCGTCGCAGTGCGCCGCCGGCGAGGTGGCAATCCTGTTTCGCGACCGCGTTCCATCCGCGCTGGCCGGCTTTGACGAAGTCCACCGCGAGCAGGTTCACCAGATGGTGGCGCCGATCGCCGTCCGGCCCGACCTCTCGCGGTAGGGCCTCGACCCGGCCGACATCGAACCCCTCGGCCCGGCTGATACCGACGAGATGTTGGCCCTGACCGACCTGACCAAACCCGGACCTTTCCTGCCCGGAACCGCTCGGATGGGTGACTTCTTCGGCATCCGCCACGATGGCGCACTGGTCGCGATGGCCGGAACCCGGTTTGCCACCGACACCTGGTGTGAGGTCTCGGCCGTCTGCACTCATCCCGATGCTCGCGGCCGAGGCTACGGGGCCACGTTGACCGAATGGATCACGGCCCGGATCCAGGCATCCGGCCGGCAGGCGTTCCTCCATGTCACGGCGACCAACACGTCGGCCAAAGCGCTCTACGACAAGCTCGGCTTTCGGGAGCGGCGCGAGGTCACCGTCGCCGCCTTCATCCGGTCGGCCTAGCCCGATCGAGCCAGCGCAGCCCATTCCTCCAGCGTGAGCTCCTCGGCCCGTGCTTCGGGGCGGACACCGGCGGCTGCAATCTGTTCGGCGGTCCGTTCACCGGCGAGCGCCCGCCGCAGCATCTTGCGGCGCTGACCGAACCCGGCCCGAGCCAACCGGAACAGCACGTCGGGATCCGCGTCGACGGCCGGTTCGGGTCGCCGGGTGATCGACACCAGCGCCGATTCCACTTTGGGTTGGGGCACGAAAACGGTGGCCGGCACCTTCCCGACCACCTCGGCGTGGGCCCAGTAGGAGACCTTGAGCGAGGGCAATCCGTAGGCCGCATCGCCCGGCCGGGCGGCCAGACGCTCACCGACCTCGCGCTGGACCATCACCAGGAATCGGGTCAGCTGCGGAACGTCGTCGAGCAGGTCGGCCAGAAGCGGTGTCGCCACGTTGTAGGGCAGGTTGGCCACCACCGTCGCCGACTCGTCCGGCGCTACGATCTCGTCCCACTCGAGCGACATCGCATCGGCGTGCACGACGTGCACACCGAGAGGCTCGACCAGGCGCCGCAGCACCGTTACCAGCGCGCCGTCGATCTCGATTGCCGTGACCCGACAGCCGGTCTCGAGCAAGGCGAGCGTGAGCGAACCGAGCCCGGCTCCGATCTCGACGACATGATCACCGGGTCCGACCGCGGCCAGCGTGGCGATCCGGCGCACCGTGTTCGGATCGGCGACGAAGTTCTGACCCAACGACCGTTTCGGGGATGCGTCGACCTCTTCGAGCAGCGCTCGGATCGTGGGTCGGGAATGGGTCACCGTTACGACACGAGGTGGATGCCGCACACCGGCCAGGGCCGCCGCCCATCGATACGCCACAACGCGAACGCCTGACGATCCTGGTCGGCCGGCGCCGCCGCGGCCGGGTCGATACCGATCAGGCGGGGGTAGTACCGGCTGGCCACGGAATCCCACGTTGACTGGAGGAACTGATAGGCACCGCGGAAACGACCGCTCGCGCTGACGATCTGGTAGTTCCCCTGGGACTCGCAGTACCGCAACGCGGCCCACTGTTCGGGCGAGGGGTCGCCGCCGGGCGGCGCGGGCGGAAACGGCTGGCCCTCGCTCTGGGGGCCGGTCGGTGCCGGGGGCTCCGGAACAGTTGACGCAGGAACAGTGGAGACCGGAACAGTGGACACAGGAACGGTTGACGCCGGCACCGTGGACGCGGGTGCGGTCGGCTCTGGGGCCGTGGGTTCTGGCGCTGGTTCGAGCGTTGTTGGTTCCGCCGCCGGTGCCACTGGTTCGGGCGGTGGCGCGACCGTCGTCGTCGTCGTGGTCGTCGCCGTCGTCGTGGTGGTCGTCGTCGACGTGCTCGTGGTCGTCGAACTCGTCGCTGCTGTGCTGGTCGACGGAGCCGGCTGCTTGGCGGCCTCGCGCAGGACGGCCTCCACTCGGCTGACCGCAGCAATTCG
Source organism: Acidimicrobiales bacterium (assembly GCA_013002375.1). Lineage (GTDB taxonomy): Bacteria > Actinomycetota > Acidimicrobiia > Acidimicrobiales > SHLQ01 > JABDJW01. The sequence goes on from JABDJW010000437.1 coordinate 2,163, forward strand.
GCGAGCGGCTTCGTACTCGGCGGCGCGATCGAGAAGCGCCGGATCGGCGGTCTGTGGGGTGGCCGCCACCGGCGCGCCGAGGTCGGCCGATGCTGGTGGTGAGGTCACCACTTGGTCGGCATCGCCGGACGCGAGCGATGTCATGAGGAGCGGGACCGATAGCAGGACCGACAACAACACGATGACGGCACGCCACCACTCCCGGCGGGAGGGTTGTTTCAGAGCTCCGACCCTTTCCCTGGTCTCTGAACAGCGTCTACGAGGCTAGGGAGAGGTACCCGGCAATGCAACCACTACAACGCACCGAGCGTTCCTGGGTTCACGTACCGTGGTCATTGTTCGGCAGGGCTTATGCCGTAGAACCGGTACGCAGCTGCGGTCGTCGCGCTGGCCACCGTGGCCACCGGCACCCCGTGGAGCTCGGCGACCTTCTCGCCGACCAACGCCACGAACTCGGGGCGATTCCGCTTGCCACGATGGGGAACAGGAGCGAGATACGGCGAATCGGTCTCGACCATCAGGCGATCGAGGGGCGTCGCCGCCACCGCCTCGCGCAGCTCGGTTGCGGTCTTGAAGGTGACGATGCCGCTGATCGACAGCATGGCACCCCGCTCGACCCCGGCCGCCGCTTCGTCGGGCCCACCGGTGAAGCAATGGAACACGGTACGCCGCGGCACGCCTTCGCGGTCGAGGATCTCGAAGGTCTCCGGCCAGGCTTCGCGAGTGTGGATCACCAGCGGAAGGTCATGGGCATTGGCCAAACCGATCTGGGCCGCGAACACTTCGCGCTGGACCGCCCGCGGGCTGTGGTCGTAGTGGAAGTCCAGACCGGCCTCACCGACCGCCACATACGAACCGTTGGCCACGAGATCGGCGATGGCCTCGACCCCCTCGGTGGCATCGTGGGGATGCACCCCGGCGGTCGCGAACACGCCGTCGTGGCGGGCTGCAACCGCGGCAGCTTCACGCGACCGATCCGCCGACGTCCCGACCGTGATCATGGTTTCGACGCCGGCGGCGCGGGCTGCAGCGACCAGCGGATCGCCGTCGGCGCCCGGTGGCAGGTGGCAGTGGTTGTCGACCCAGAGCACCGAGCTAGGTGGCCTTCAGTCGGGGGAAGAGCGGCTCGCCCTCGGGCAGCGTGACGCCACCCGGGTACTGCCCCCAGACCGCGGCATCGGCAATGCGTTGTTCTTCGGGCCGCCCGGGCAAGCCCAGGCGGGCCCACGCCGCAGCCATGGCTTCGGGCATCGCGGGCGCACCCAGCAGCGCCACGATGCGGAGCGCCTCCAGGGCATCGCCCAAGATGGCGTCGACCTCGGGCCCCGGCTCGAGCTTCCACGGTTCGGTTTCGGACAGCAGCTCGTTGGCCTCGCGGGCGAGCCGCCACGTCGCGTCGAGCCCGCTTGCGGCTTGGAACTTGGCCCACCCTGCGATCGTTTCCGCGATCGCGGTCGCGGCCTTGTCGGCCACGGGTGAATCGACGCGCGGGGCCGGCGCCACTCCCCCGCACTTCTTGCCGACGATCGTGGTCACCCGTTGGAGCAGGTTGCCGAACGTGTTGGCGAGATCGGAGTTGTAGCGGCTGAGCATCGATTCGTAGCTGAAGTCGCTGTCGGGCCCGAAGGAGTGATCCCGCAACAGGGCGTACCGGAATCCGTCGACGCCGAACTCCTCGACCATGGCGGTCGGTGAGATCTTGTTGAAGCTGGTCTTGGACATCTTCTCGCCGCTCACCAACAAGAACCCGTGGACGTGATAGGTCGGCAGATCCTCGATCCCGGCGGCCAACAACATGGCCGGCCAGTACACGCAGTGGAACCTCAGGATGTCCTTGCCCAACATGTGATGGGTCGCCGGCCACCACTGCTCGAAGCGAGCGTCATCGCTGCCGAAGCCGACCGCCGTGGCGTAGTTGATCAGCGCGTCGTACCAGACGTAGAAGACGTGGCCGTCGTCCCAGGGCACCGGCACGCCCCAGTCGATCGACGTGCGGCTGATGGAAATGTCTTCGAGACCCTGCCGGATCAGGCCGAGCGCCTCCTTGCGATACCCGTCCGGGGTGATGGCGTCGGGCGAGTTCGTGAGCCAGTCGGTCAGGCGATCCTCGAACGCCGAGAGCTTGAAGAAGTAGTTGTCCTCGACCATGTGCTCGACCGGCCGCTTGTGGATCGGGCAGGTTCGATCCTCGCCGAGTTCATCGTCGGTGTAGTACGCCTCGCAGGAAACGCAATAGGAGCCCTCGTACGTGCCCCGCTCGATGTACCCGTTGTCGTAGCACCGCTGCAACAGCTGCTGAACCGCAACGTGATGTCGTGGCTCGGTCGTGCGGATGAAGTCGTCGTTGGAGATGTTGAGCGACCGCCAGGCCTCCTTGAAGCGAACGCTGGTGCGATCGGCTTGCTCGAGGGGACTCAGGCCGTTCTCCTCGGCCGCCCGTTGGATCTTCAGCCCGTGTTCGTCGGTGCCGGTCAGGAAGAACACGTCCTCGCCCAGCATGCGGTGCCAGCGGGCGACCGCATCGGCATTGAGCGTGGTGAACGCATGACCGATGTGCGGCTCATCGTTGACGTAATAGATGGGGGTCGTGACGTAGAAGCGATCCACCGCTCCAGCCTAGTGGCGGGGTCCCCCGGGCCCTGGCTCAATTTGCGCGGCTAGCCGGCGATGTCACGTACCTCGGCATCGTCGACCACCGGCGTCAAACGCTGCTGGCTCGGCCGGTCGGCGACCGGACCGAGTTCGACGGTGAGGTCGACCGTCACGTCACCGCCCAGGGCCGTCGGACCATCGGCCTCTCCGGCCTGGAGCCGATCGATGCGGTCGAGGGTCTTGACCATCTTGTTGACCCGGGTCGAGGTCAACGACTCGAACGAGTTGTAGAGCGTGTTCATCTGCTTGTCGACCTTCTCGAGGTGGGTGCTGAACCGGCCCCACTCCTCGCGGAAGCGACCCAGCTCGGTCAGGATCTCGCTGCTGCGCTGGGTGAGCTTGAAGTTCTCGACCGACTGCCGCACCACGGCCAAGACCGAGAACAACGTGAACGGCGAACACAGCACGACCTGCTTGCCCAACGCGACATCGATGATGTCGGGATCGTTCTCGTGCAAGAAGTTGTAGACCGCTTCGTTGGGGATGAACAGCAGCACACAGTCGACGGTGTCGTCGCCGTCGGTGTAGTTGCGGGCGGCGAGATCTTTCACCCGGGTGCGCACGTCGGTCCGGAACTGTTTGGCGGCAGAGTCCTTGACCTGGTCGTCGGTGCCTTCGAGATACTTGGCGTAGTTGTCGAGCGGGAACTTGGCATCCATGTGCAGGCGCATGCCGCGCGGCAACAAGAAGGTGACGTCGAGAATGCCGCCGCTCGCGAGGGCGACCTGCTTGCCCAACGCGACATCGATGATCTCGGGATCGTTCTCGTGCAACAAGTTGTAGACCGCTACGTTGGGGATGAACAGCAGCACACAGTCGACGGAGTCGTCGCCGTCGGTGTAGTTGCGGGCGGCGAGA
>JABDJW010000439.1 GCA_013002375.1 Acidimicrobiales bacterium
TCCTCGGCCTGTTCGATCAGGGTGAGAACATCGCCCATGCCCAGAAAGCGGCTGGCCATCCGATCGCCATGGAACTGATCGAAGACGTCGAGCTTCTCGCCGGTCGATGCAAAGGCGATCGGACGGCCGACGACCTCCTTGACCGAGATCGCCGCACCACCGCGAGCGTCGCCGTCGAGTTTGGTGAGGATGACACCGTCGAGTTCGAGCGTGGCGTGGAAGGCTTCCGCGACGTTGACGGCGTCCTGGCCGGTCATGGCGTCGATCACCAGGAAGGTGAAGCGAGGCGTGAGCACGTCGCTGATCTCGCGCACCTCTTGCATCAGGGCTTCGTCGATGGCCAAGCGGCCGGCGGTGTCACAGATGATGACGTCGCGGCCGAGGCGCTTGGCTTCGTCCAGCGCGGCACGAGCGACATCGACCGGCGCGCTCGGTTCGCTGAAGACCGGCACATCGATCTGGCCACCGAGGGTCCGCAGCTGTTCGACAGCAGCGGGGCGTTGCAGGTCGGCGCCGACCAAGAGCGGGTTGCGGCCCTGTTTCTTGAACCACTGCGCCAGCTTGGCCGAGTTGGTGGTCTTGCCCGCGCCTTGCAGACCCGCCATCAACACCACCGTGGGCGGCTTGGCCTCGTAGGTGATCGCCATCGTCTCGCCGCCGAGGCTGGCGGTGAGTTCTTCCTGGACGATCTTGATGACCTGCTGGGCCGGGTTGAGCGCCGCGCCGACTTCCTCCCCGACCGCCCGGTCACGGATGCGGGCCTGGAGGCTCTTGACGACATCGAAGTTGACGTCGGCTTCGAGTAACGCCAGTCGGATCTCGCGGAGGACCTCGTCGACGTCGGCCTCGGAGAGCGTCCCCTTGCCGCGGATGCGATCGAGAATGCCGTCAAATCGGTCGGTGAGTGACTCAAACATCGCCGCCAAGGGTAGCGGTCGGCACCAACCAGTCCGGGCCATGCGGTGAACTGGTTGGAAAATTCGACACCAGGGCGTGGTAGCTCCAACCAGTTCGGGGCAGTGGGGTGGCGGCGAAAGGCCTATTTCGCGTTCCTTACAGCCGATCGGTTGGACATGCGTTCCCGCTCAACCACCCGGAACATCGACCCGGCGAACCGACGCACGGGGATCGAACGGCACCAATCTGCAGGGCCGATTGACCCTGCGAGGTGAGCGAGACATCACCGGGCTCAGCTTCCTGTGCCGCGGGCTCCTGTCGACGGTGGACGACGCCGAGTTCAGCCATCCGGTCGTACGCCTCGTCGAAGACGAAGTCGGCAACCAGCACCAGTGCTAGCCGGCTAGACGCGGTAGGCAGGCCCGTCCTGGCGGCCGACGGCGCGCCGGACCGCCCACAACACGCCAATGATGCCGAGGAGCGGCAGCAGCACCAAGAGCGCGAGCAGAAAGACCGTCCCACGGCCGATCGCCCAGCCGCCGATCGCGTCGCCATCGAAGTCCTTCACGGTGTTGGCTCCGGCGCAGCCATCATCGAACACCGCGACATGGGTCGTGCCGGCCCGGAAGGCCTCGATCTCGTATTTCTCGGCCACGTTCAACCGCTCGGTCGATCCCTGAATCAAAACCTCAACCGGCTCGAGAAAGACAATCTCGGTCTCGATCGCGCCGGACTGTTGTTCGTCGGTCGTCTCGTCGGTCGTCTCGTCGGTCGTCTCGTCGGGATCGGGTGGAGCCAGCGCGGCCGATTCTTGATCACGCCCGAAGAACGACCGGCCTTCCTCGGGCCGGATGACGACGCGATCGGTTTCGACCCGCAGCAGTTCGCCCCGCAGCATGACGGGCACGCCAGGCGGCAGGAGAGACTCGTCATCGGCGCACGATGTACAGCCGGGCGCCGCCAGCGCGACCAAGGTGATCAGGGGCAACAGCCCCAGGAGACGGCGCATGGGCCCGAGCGTAGGCGGGGCCATGACCGCCCGGGTGGCACCCCGCCGAATCATGGCGCTGGCGCCACCGGCAACAGCGACAGCATCCTCCTAGAAGAGGGCGTCGACGAACTCGTCGGAATCGAAGTCGATCAGGTCGTCGATGCCCTCGCCGAGCCCGACCAGCTTGACCGGAATGCCCAGCTCGGATTGCACGGCCAGCACGATGCCACCCTTGGCTGAGCCATCGAGCTTGGTCAGCACGACCCCGGTGACATCGACCGCCTCGGTGAATTGCTGCGCCTGGGTGAGCCCATTCTGCCCGGTGGTGGCATCGAGCACCAACAACACCTCCGAAACCGTGCCGGCGCCCTTCTCGGCCACCCGGCGCACTTTTGACAGTTCTTCCATCAGGTTCGACTTGGTGTGCAGGCGGCCCGCGGTGTCGGCCAGGACGAGATCGGCATCCTTGGCCGCCGCATGTTCGACCGCGTCGAAGATGACCGCACTCGGGTCGCCACCCTCGTTGCCCCGCACCAACGCGGCATCGGCTCGTTCGGCCCAGGTACCGAGCTGCTCGGCCGCCGCCGCTCGGAAGGTGTCGCCGGCCGCCAACACCACGTTGCGACCGGCCGTCGTCTGACGATGGGCCAGCTTGCCGATCGTGGTGGTCTTGCCAACGCCGTTCACCCCGACGAACAACCACACCGACGGCGCGCGGTCGGCGAAGTGCAGCGAACGATCGCTGTCGGCCAGGCGGCTCTTCAGTTCGGCTCTCAACAAATCGAGCACGAGCTGCGGTTCGGTGATGCCATCGGCTTCGGCCTGCGCCCGGACCGCGTCGAGAACGGAGATCGTGGTGGGGACGCCGACGTCGGCCCGGATCAGGGTCTCTTCGAGCTCTTCCCACGTCTGGGCGTCGACCCCACGAGAGAGAATCGACCCGAAATAGCCGGTGAATGCACCGCGAGCCTTGGCCAACCGATCCCGGAAACTGAGCTTGACCGGTTCTGGTTCGACCTCGGGTTCGGGCAGCGCTTCGATGACGTCGGCCTCGGCTGGGGCCTCGAGCACATCGGTGCCGCCCTCGGGCCGTGGCCGGGCCGGTGGCGGCTCGAGCAACGTGGCGCCGCCATCACGGCTTCGCAGGTAGTAGAAGCCTCCGCCGACCAGCAGCACGACGGCAACAGCGATGATGATGATGAGTTCAACCATGAGGCCGCCACCCTACCCGGGGCCACGTCGACGTCGGACCCCGCGCCGCGGAGCACCCCGGGCCTGGGAGTTGTGAGCCGCCAGGCGAGCAACTCCAAGGAACCCGAAGGGTTCCCGTGAGCCGCCAGGCGAGCAACTCCAAGGAACCCGAAGGGTTCCCGTTTCACCCCGGGGAGTTGCCGCCGCTTCGACTGCGGAGAGTTGTGAGCCGCCAGGCGAACAACTCCAAGGAACCCGAAGGGTTCCCGGGTTGCCGTTCAGCTTTCGCCGAGGGTGACCGTGGTGCTGAACGGTTCGCCGTCGCGAACGACCTCGAGTTCGATCTTCGCGCCGGGGCTCCGCAGGCGAATCGCCGCCGCCAGGTCGGATCGATCGTCGATGATCTGGGAGCCCAGCTTCACCACGACGTCGCCGGCCCGAATGCCGGCGAGATCGGCCGGCGAACCGTCGACGACATCGGTGATCAGCGCACCGACGGTGCCGGTGGTGGAGTTGTCGAGGCCGACCCCGAGAAACCCGGTCTCGAGGGATTCACCGGCGACGATGCGCTCGACGATCAAGATGATCGTGTCGGACGGAATGGCGAACCCGACGCCGCTGAAGGTGCCGGTTTCGGTGCGGATTGCGGTGTTCATGCCGACGATTCGGCCTTCGCGGTCGGCCAGCGCGCCGCCCGAATTTCCCGGATTGATCGGCGCGTCGGTCTGCACCATGGCGACCAGGTTCTCGCCGGTCAGCCCGGCTGGTATCACCCGGCCGACGGCCGATACGACACCGCTCGTGACGGTCTGATCGAGTCCGAACGGGCTACCGAGTGCGACGGCCAGCTGGCCGACCCTGACCGTCTCCGAGGGTGCGAACACGGCGGGCACGGCCCCCGAATCAACCCCGACTTGTACGACGGCGATGTCGCGCCCCGGGTCGGTTCCGATCACGGTTCCATCGATGATCGAGCCGTCAGCCAGCTGCACGTCGACTTCGCCGGCCTCGCCGACGACGTGGGCGTTGGTGACGATCAACGTGTCGTTGTAGACGATGCCCGACCCCTGCCCGATGCCGGTGTTGATCAGCACCACCGAGGGCAGGACCGTGCTGGCCACGGCCGCTACCGGTTCCGGCGATTCGCCGTCGAGCGGCGAGGGCATGATCGGGTTGTCGGCCGGGGTCGAGGAGATCAGCGCGCCACCATCCGGTGCCGCCTGTGTCGGTGTGTCGTCGTCGGTGGCGCGAGCGAACGCATAGCCGGTGGCGAGCAAGCCGAGCCCGAGCAGAGCCGCCAGCACGCCGAGCAGTACGAGCCCCTTCCGAGAATCTGTCCTGGGTGAGCGCTTCGGCGCGAGTGGATGTTCGATGGTGGGGCCGCTCGCGGCGAGCCCCTCCGGCCCGTGCAGCGGAAGCTGCACCGGACCGAGTGGCGCCGGCGGGGAGGCCAAACGGGGCGGCGTGAGGGGTGGAACCGGGGCCGATGCCGGTTCGCTCGGAGGGGGCAGGAACGACCGATCGGCCGGATTCGGGGCCGGCAGGCTGGACGGTGGAGGTGACGGCAGCGGGCCGACCGGCGGCGAGGTGACCGTGAAGATCTCGGCTTCGAAAGCGTCGACCGGATCGGGCGGTGGCGCCGGCATCATGCGGGGTACGTCGGACGGGAGCTCGCCCAGGCCTGACCCCGCGGTCGAGCCAGCCGGTCCGGCGGGGGCGGCAGGACCCACGCCGGCCTCGGCGCCAAGCTCGGCTTTCATCCCCGACGCGCCGAGCAACGGCTCACCCGAGGGTTCGGGGCCGGTCGCATCGGAGGGTGTGAGGTTGGCGTCGTCCACGTCTTTCACCGTAGGCCCATCGGCTGAAAAGGGCCGTAAGCAGTAGCGAAAACGTTGTGTAAGAGCCCAGAAATTCCCTGAACCGAGAAGTTCTCGACCGAACGACCAGATGTCTACTCGACCGGAGCGGCCGCCAACGTGGCTTCATCGAGCAACGACATGTCGATCTCGCCGGTCGAGGGCGGACGCTCACCAGGTGCGATCGAGCCGGCCGCGATCGGGAGCCACAACACGAACGTCGATCCGCGGCCGGGTTCGGACAGAAGCTGCACCTGGCCGCCGTGGGCCTCGATGATCTGGCGAACGATGGTCAGACCGAGGCCGCTTCCCAACTTGGTACGCCGGCGCTCTCCCCGCCAGAACCGCTGCCACACGCGATCCTGGTCGCCCTCGGCAATACCCGGGCCTTCGTCTTCGACGGCCACCCAGACCCATGCCGCCTCGCTGCCCGACGCAACCCGGATTCGGCCGGCCTCGGGCGTGTGGCGGATTGCGTTGGTGAGCAGATTGGCCAACGCCCGGCGCAGTGCGGTGGGGTCGCCCTTCACGAATGAGCGCGGCGTGGCGTGTTCGAGGAGGCGAATCGACTTGGCCTCGGCTGATGCTCGGTATTCGGCGACCGTTTCGGTCACCACCGTCGCCGCGTCGACGAGTTCCTCGCGGTGATCGGGGGCTTCTTGGCGGGCGTACAGCAAGAGGTCGTCGACCAACGCGGTCATACGCTCGGCGGTACGGCCCATGACCTCGGAAACCTCGCGATAGTCCTCCACGGTCGCAGTGGGGTCGGACTGCACGACATCGAGGTTGGTGCGCAGTACGGCCAGCGGATTGCGAAGCTCATGGCTCGTCTCGTGAATGAACCGCCGCTGCCCTTCGAATGCCTGATCGAGGCGGGCCAACATCTCGTCGAAGGTGTCGGCCAGGTCTCGCAGCTCATCGTTGGGGCCCGATAGGTTGATACGCCGTTTCAGGTCGGTGGCCTGGATCTCGCGCGCGACGCCGGTGATGCGGTTGATCGGCCGCAGGACCATGTCCGCCACGAACCAGCCGACCGCCAGGCTGCCGACGAAGAGCAGGCCCAGCGCGGCGAAGCTGTAGTTCCGCAGCTTGTCGAGCGCCGCGGTGTTGACTTCACGCTCGAATTCGGCCAGTTCGTTCTCGACCTCGCGTTCGGTCTGGATGATGATCGGCCCAGCCTCGGTCTCGAAGACCCGACTCTGGCGGTCACGTTGCGAGATCGGCTGTGAATCCAGCGCTTGCGACAGGCCGGCATAGATCCCGCCGACCACCACCGCAGCGAGCCCGAAGAGCAGGATCGAGTAGAGCAGGGTCAGCCGGACTCGGATCGAACCCATCCAGCTCGGCAGGCGCTCGGAGAACCGCAACCCGATCACCGAATTGGACGTGTCGGTACCCAGCGTCGCGCCGTCGTCAGTGGCGGTCATCGGTTGCGTCCATCCGGGTGCTCACTGGTCTGGGTTCACTGGTCTGGATTCACTGGTCTGGATTCACTGGCCTGGATTCACCGTCTGCTGTGCCCAGGCGATACCCCTTGCCGATCACCGTTTCGATCGGACTGGTGCCGCCCGCAGCAGACAGTTTCTTCCGTAGCGTCCCCACGGTAACGCGAACGGTGTTGGTGAAGGGGTCGGCATGCTCATCCCACACGTGTTCGAGCAATTCCTCCTGCGACAGCACTTGATCCGGTTTGGTCATGAAGTACCGCAACAGAGCGAACTCCTTTGCCGTGAGCTGTAGCTCGTTGTCGCCGCGGCTGACCCGGTGGCGCGCCGTATCGAGTTCGAGCCCGCCGACCCGCAACACCGCCGTCGTGCGCCCGGCATCGCGTCGCAGCAGCGACCGCACCCGGGCCGCGAGCTCACCGAACGCAAAGGGCTTGACCAGGTAATCGTCGGCACCGTGATCGAGGCCGTCGATGCGATCCTCGACCGTGTCACGGGCGGTGAGCATCAGGACGCGAGGCGGGTTCTCCGGCGCGACGTCCTCCCGCAGCCGACGGCATACCTCCAGCCCGTCGATCCCCGGCATGGTCAGGTCGAGACAGACCAGGTCGTACCCGTTGAGACGGGCCTTTTCGAGGGCGTCGACACCATCGTGCGCGATATCGACCGCATACCCCTCGCGACGAAGGCCGCGCGCCACCGCCGTTGCCAGATCGACTTCGTCGTCCACGACCAATATGCGCATGTCTCGACGGTACCGACTTCGGCGGCGTCCCAGCGACCACCACGCCGGGTGGGGCCTAGAATCTCTGACGGTAATCGAACAATCCCGCTGCCGTTTCTCGGCCGACGAGTGCCACACTTCATTCCGGACCCAATCCAGCCGAAAACTCCCTACACCCGACCCGCGACGCTCGAGCAGCGCGGCGCCTTCGCAGTCAGGCTTTCCCCCTCGTGACCATCGACGAATCCTCCTCCGACCACTCCGCCCCTGACGCCGATCACTCCGCCCCTGATGCCGGGCCCCTGGTGCCCAGCACGAATCAGGATCTCGCCGATCTGGCCCAGGCGCTCGATGAGGCCCGCAAGGTGGTCGTCGGCCAAGAGCGCCTGGTCGAGCGGCTTCTCGTTTGCTTGCTCTCGCGCGGTCACTGCCTGCTCGAAGGGGTACCCGGCGTGGCCAAGACCCTGACGGTCGAGACCCTGGCTCGCATCACCGGCGGCTCGTTCGTGCGACTCCAATTCACCCCCGACCTCCTTCCCGCCGACATCGTGGGCACCCGCATCTACCGGTCGAGCACCGAATCGTTCGACATCGAACTCGGGCCGGTCTTTGCCAACTTCGTACTGGCCGACGAGATCAACCGCGCGCCGGCCAAGGTGCAATCCGCGCTGCTCGAGGTCATGGCCGAAGGCCAAGTCTCGGTGGGCGGCGAAACCCACAAGGTACCCAAGCCGTTCTTGGTGATGGCCACCCAGAACCCGATCGAATCCGAAGGGGTGTATCCGCTCCCGGAGGCCCAGCGCGATCGTTTCATGATGAAGGTCCTCGTCGACTACCCCACCCGCGAAGAAGAAGTACAGATCGTCTACCGGATGAGCGTGTCGGCTCCCGAACCGGCGCAGATCCTCACCGCCGATCGCCTCATGGAACTCCAACAGCAGGCCGATCGCGTGCACGTCGATCCGAGCATCGTCGACTACGCGGTGAACCTGGTGCAGGCGACCCGAGATCCGCGCCGCATGAACCTCGGCGACCTGGTCGAACTCATCTCCTATGGCGCGAGCCCGCGGGCCAGCATCGGCTTGATCCGAGCCGGTCGGGCCCTCGCGCTGCTGCGGGGCCGGCACTACGTCCACCCGCAGGACGTCTTCGATGTTGCCCCCGACATCTTGCGCCATCGCTTGGTCCTGTCGTACGAGGCCCTCGCCCGCGACCTCACCCCAGACCACATCCTGGCCCGCATCGTCGCGACGGTTCCCGGCCCGGTCGTCATCGACCAGCACGCCTGAGACGATGAGCCGGCACCCGTCGATCGACGACCCGACCACGCGCGACGTACTGCGCCAGCTCGAACTCGACGTCACCATCCGGCTCGATGGTCTTCTGCAGGGCGACTACCTCGGCCTGGTGCCGGGCCATGGCTCCGAACCCGGCGAGACCCGCCGGTACATCGCCGGCGACGACGTACGCCGTATCGACTGGAACGTCACCGCCCGCATGCAGGAACCCTTCGTGCGCCAGTCGATCGCGGACCGCGAGCTCGAGACTCGCATGCTGGTCGATCTCTCCCCCAGCCTCGACTTCGGCACCGCCTGGTGCGAGAAGCGCGATCTCGCGTTGGCCGCCGCCGGCGCGGTCGGGTTCCTCACCCAACGGGTCGGCAACCGGATCGGTGCCATCTTGCTCCACGACGGACAGATGCGTGACTTCCCGCCCCGGCAGGGCCGCGACCATCTGATGGCGATCCTGCACGAGATCAACCAGGCCGATCGCATCGACACCACCCCGGCATCGCTCAGCGGCGGTATTCGCCGGCTCACCAAGAGCGCCCGTCGGGCCGGCCTCATGGTGGTCATCAGCGACTTCATGTCCACCGAACCCTGGCCGGAGGAACTCCGCCGACTCTCCTTGCGCCACGAAGTCCTGGCCATCGAGGTCGTCGATCCCCGCGAACTCGAACTGCCCAACGTCGGCCTCATCACCTTGCGCGACCCCGAAACCGGCCGAACCCGCGACATCAACACCGGCCGGCCCGCGGTACGCGAGGCCTACGCGGCCGCAGCGAGCACGCAGCGCACCGAGATCGCCAACCGGATGCGAGAAGCCGGCGCAAGCCATCTGCAGCTCTCCACCGACCGCGACTGGGTACTCGATCTCGTTCGCTTCGTGGCCCTGCGCCGCAAACAAGCCGGCGGCACCGGCCGGGTGAAATCATGAACCCTTTCTCGCTCGAGTATCTGCACGGCAATCGCTTGTGGGCCGCAGCCGCAGTGCTGGCGTTGGCCGTTGTCTACATTGCGCTCCAATTCACCCGTCGCCAGTACGCCGTCCGCTTCACCAACCTCGATCTCCTCGACAAGATCGCCCCTGCCCGACCGGACTGGCGGCGCCACGTTCCGGCTGCCTTGTTCGTACTGATGGGCTTGTTCATGGTCGTCGCCTGGGCCGAGCCGATCCGCGAAGAACCCGTCGCCCGCGAGACCTCGACCATCGTCTTGGCCATCGACACCTCGCTCTCCATGATGGCCGACGACGTCGACCCCTCCCGGTTCGTCGCTGCACAGTCAGCCGCCCGCCAGTTCGTCGCCGACGCACCCGAAACTGCCGAAGTCGGTCTGGTCAGTTTCGACGGCAATGCGCGGGTTCGGGTCAATCCCACCACCGAGCGCGACGGTCTGCTGCGCGCCATCGACGACCTCTTCCTCGACGAGGGCACCGCGATCGGCGAAGCGCTGGCCTTGAGCCTCGAGGTCATCGGTGACATCGACCAGAGCACCAGCGGCGACCCCATCCCTACGGCGGTCGTACTCATGAGCGATGGCGAGACGACCGTTGGCCAGGACAACGCCGCCGGCATCGAGCTGGCCCAAGAACTCGGCGTGCCGGTCACCACCATTGCCTTCGGCACCCCGTTCGGCACGATCGAGCTCGACGAGGTTCCGGGCCCGATCGATGTCGGCGTGAAGGAAGAAGAGTTGATCGAGATCGCCGAGGCCACCGGCGGCACCTTCTTCAACGCCGACTCCATCGAACAACTGGCCCAGATCTATGCCGACGTCGGCACCGAGATCGGCACCGAACCCGAAATCGTCAACCTGGCCGGCCGGTTCGTGGGCTGGGGATTGCTGCTGGCCGCCCTGGCCGCCGCGCTCAACCTGCTCTGGTTTCAGCGCCTGCCCTGAAACGAACCACCGCGCCGATCCCGAGCCTTGCGCCGGATCCGGGTGATCAGCCGAGCGTGCCGACTGGTTTCGCTCTTCCCGCCTGGCGAATGTTCGCGTTCCGTGGCGCCGGGCTGGCAGCCGGTTGTTCGCTCGGGTGGGGCTGATCCTCATCGTGGCCCCAGAGGACGCCGGCGGAGATGGCGGCGAAGCCTGGACCACCCCAGAGGGCGGCGAACAACCCGAGCGCCAAGCCATCGATTGGCTCGTCGAACATGGCCCATCCAATGCCGCCGAAGAGCAGCAGGAAGCTGAGCCCGGCGACCACGGTGGCCTGGGTCAGAAACAACGCGAGCGACTTGGAAGTCGCCGCATCAGTGCTGTTTTCAGTGGTTTTCTCTGATTCTGGAGACATGGTCCCAGCGTCGGCCGACCGCGCCGGCTTCGGTAGGGAATTTGGTCCCGATGTCGGCGGCGCGCGCTCGGTCGGCGAAGGAGCGTCAGGCCGTGACCGGCGTGCGCTCGGAGGCGCCGACCTTCTCGCTGACCGCCCGCGAGGAGCCACCGGGCTGCATGGTGATGCCGTACAAGCAGTCGCCGGCTTCCATCGTGCGCTTCTGGTGGCTGACGATGAGCAATTGCGCCTCGTTGCGGAACTCCTGCACCAATCCCAGGAACCGATGCAGGTTCACGTCGTCGAGCGCGGCCTCGACCTCGTCCATCACGTAGAACGGCGACGGCCGGCTGCGGAAGACCGCAAACAGGAAGGCCATTGCGGTCAACGTTCGCTCGCCACCCGACAGAAGCGACAGCTTCTTGACGTTCTTGCCCGATGGTTTGGCTTCGATTTCCAGCCCGGTGCCGAGCAGGTTCTCTGGGTCGGTCAGTTTCAGCCGACCCCGGCCGCCCGGGAACAGCGAATCGAAGAGCTGTTCGAAGTTGTCGGCGACATCGGCGAAGGCGGACGCAAACACATTGACGATTTCCTCGTCGATGGCCTTGATGACCTTGGACAGGTCGCGGCGGCTGGACTTGATGTCGTCGAGCTGGCCCTGGAGAAACTCGTGACGCTCCTGGAGCTCATCGTATTCCTCGAGAGCCAGCGGGTTGATGGGCCCCATGATCTTGAGCTCGCGTTCGAGTTCGCGGATCCGAGCCGGCGCAGTGGTTCCCGGCGGGAGCTCGGGGCAGAGCGCCTTCATGGCCCCGTGGGGTTCGGTATCGAGTTCGCGGCGGGTGGTCTCGACCGCGGCTTCGAGCCGCATGCGGACCTCGGCTTCCTCGACGTCGGCCCGGCTGGCCAACTCGCGCAGTTCGGCGTAGCGGCGCTCGGCGGCCCCGCGTTCCCTGCGCAGACCGTCGAGTTCGGTGGCGATGGCCTGGGCCGCCTCTGACTGCTTCTGGCGCCGCGCCCGCAGAACGGAGAGCTCGGATTCGATGACGGTGAGGCGCTGGTCGACCACGACGGCGAGCCGCTGGGTGAGGCCCTCCTTGCGATCGAGTGCCACCCGCTTGGCCTCGACGGCTTCCCGTTCGGCGGCGTTGCGTTCGAGCCGTTCCTCGAGTTCGGTCAGGCGGCGTTCGAGCCCCTGCCGACGCTCGGCGATGCCCGCAGTACGTACCTCGATGTCGGTGCGACGGGCGCCCACCGACGCCGCTCGTTCCTCGATTTCGGCCCGCATCTCCCCCATGAGCCGAGCCCGTGCCATCGATTCGTCCTCATCGGCCTCGAGTTGCGGAAGTTGGGCCTCGAGTTCGGCCACCCTCGCGCTCTCGCGGTCGCGACGGTCGGCCAGTTCGACTTGGCGGGCTTCGAGGGCCTCGCGTTCCACCGCGAGGTCGCGCGCCTGGGCATCGAGCCGAGCCAGCGCCTCGGCCGCACGCTGCATGACCTCGTCGTTGCGATCGAGTTGACCCGATCGACCGGCGTGCATCTGGATCGCCTGCGTGTGCGCGGTCGCGGCAGATTGTTCAGCGGCGCGAGCTTGCTCCAGGGTCGCGGTGGCGGCGACGACTGCGGCTTCAGCCTCGGCCAACGCGGCACCGGTTGCCCCACTGCCCGCCTGACCAACCCGCCAGCCGGTTCGGCCGAAGCGGTCGCCGCCGGGCGTGACCACGACGGCGCCGGGGTGGGCCAGGGCGGTGTCGACGGCTTGCTGCCAATCATCGACGACGACCGCATCGCCGAGCAGGCGATCGAGGAGCGATTCGACCTCGGGATTTGCGGCCCGCACATGATTGCGGACCGCGTCGCCCACGGGAGGCGGTGCGACCGGGCCGGCATCGAGGCCCAAGGTCAGGATCGAGCCGGTGAGCTCGCCGTCGCGCAGCGCTTGGAGCGCGGCATTGGCCGACCAGACGCCGTCGACCACGACGCTCGAGAGGGCATCGCCCGCGGCGGCTTCGAACGCCGATTCGTAGCCCGCATCGACCGAAATGAGATCGAGCAACGTGCCGAGCACGCCGTCGAGTTCGGCCAGACGTTCGACGCCGGCCCGGGTCTGGGCCTCGTCGAGGGCCAAGGCCAGGGCTTCGACCCGAGCCTGGCCGGCATTGAGCTCGCGCTCGGCGGTGGTGACCGCTTCGACCGCCGATGCGTGATCGCGTTCGGCGGCCAGCTCGGCGGCCTCAGCTTCGTCGACGCCGGCGACCAGAGAGGCCTCGGCCGCTTCGCCCGTTTGGATGGCCGACACGTGCGTATCTCGGCCACTGGTCAGCATCTCGTTCGATTCGTTCAATCCCGTGACCTTGCCGGCCAGCTGGGACGCTTCGCGTTCACTTCGTTCGATCGAGGCACGGAGCGCGCCCAATTCACCGCGCATCTCGGCGGCTTGACCGCTCGGTGGCGCAACGCCGTCGGCCCATTCGGCCTCGAACTGGTTTCGTTCGGCCAGCAGTGCCAGCTCGGCCTCGTGCAGCGCCGCCGCTTCGGGCGCCAGGCTGGCTTCGTCGGTCGCCACCCGGTCGAGTTCGGCGCGCACCCGCGCGTGCTCGGCTTCGAGGCTGGCAACGACGGCTTGATCGACGAAGGCGCTGCGATCGCGCTCGATGCCTCGCTGCCGCTCGGTCAACAGCGCGGCGAGCCCGCGGGCCTTTTCCCGCAACGCCTCGTAGCGCACGAGCGAATCGCCGAGATCGTCGCCCCCCTGAGCCGTCAGCGTGGCTTCGGCGCCGAGCACCGCGGTGTCGAGCCGGGCCAGCTCACCCTTGATGTCGTTCTGCTGTTGCGCGAGCGCGGCCTTCTTGTCGGCGGCATCGCGGCGGCGATCCTTGAGCTGCGTGAGCTCTCGGCCCGCCGCATAGAGGCGGAGTTGCTGCAGCTCGCTCACCAGCGAGCCATGACGGCGAGCCGCGTCGGCTTGTTTTTCGAGGGGCCGGAGTTGGCGGCGAACCTCACGGAGAAGATCCTGCACGCGGGTGAGGTTGGCTTCGGTGGCGTTGAGCCGGCGCTCTGCCTTTTCCTTGCGGCGGCGGAACTTCAGCACGCCGGCGGCTTCTTCGATGATGGCCCGGCGGTCCTCGGGCCGGCTGTTCAGCACTTCGTCGATGTGGCCCTGCGACACGATGACGTGTTGTTGGCGCCCGACACCGGCATCGCTCAGGAGTTCTTGGATGTCGAGCAGGCGACAACCGACGCCGTTGATCGCGTATTCGCTCTCGCCGGTCCGGAAAAGTGTGCGAGAGATCGTGACCTCGGTGAAGTCGATCGGCAGCATCTTGGCGGTGTTGTCGATCGTGAGCGAGACCTCGGCGCGGCCGAGGGCCGGCCGCTTGTCGGTGCCGGCAAAGATGACGTCGTCCATCTTCTGGGAACGAACGAGCGACGGGGCCTGGGCACCGAGCACCCAGGCAATGGCGTCGACCACGTTGGATTTACCCGAGCCGTTGGGGCCGACGACGACGGTGACGCCGGGCTCGAGCTCGAGCGTGGTGGCGTCCGCGAAGGACTTGAAACCCTTGAGGGTCAGCGCTTTCAGAAACATCGGTCGCGACCCTAGCGCGCCAAATCACATCCGTGTAACCCAGCCCGAATTGCCGCCCGAGACATCGCGGAGTCCAACGTAGACCCGACCCCAACACATCGCGGAGTCCAACGTAGACCTGACCCCAACGCCATCGACTCCGTGCCGGAACGCCCGATGTTTCGAGCCCCCAGGGCGAGAAACTCGTAGGAACCCGAACCCCGCCCGATGTTTCGAGCCCCCAGGGCGAGAAACTCGAGTAGAGAGCGAGCCCCCAGGGCGAGCGAACGGCTCAGACTTGGGTGTCGCAGTAGTAGGTCCACTCGCCGCCGAACTTCGACCGCAGGATCGGGGTCCGCGACCGGGGGCTTAGTTCGCCGTCCTTGCCGTACACGCTGAGGTGGGTCTGGTACTCCCCTGATTCACCGTGGGCGTCGACGTAGGAGTCATCTTCGAGCGATGTGCCGCGGTACTTGATTGCATCGTGCAACGTCTCGACCAGGGCCCGGTACAGCCGACGGATCTCCTGGGTGGACAGCGTGGTGCTGACGCGGTCGTAGCGCAGTCCGGCGGTGAACAAGATCTCATCGGCATACATCGAACCGATACCGGCGATGAAGGTCTCGTCGGTGAGCAGGTTCTTCAGCTTGCCCTTGTTCTTGATGAGCATCTCGCCAAACGTCGTCCACGACACCGGTGCGGCGATCGGGTCGATCCCCAAATTCGCCAGTGCGGGATAGGCGTCGGCGAACTCCTCGGCCGGCACGATCTGAACATCGCCGCTGCCCTCGCCGTCGATGATCCGGAGACCACCGTGTTGGGTGAAGGTGATGACGATCTCGGTGTTCGGAATTTCGGCGGCTCGGTTGCTGGCCCGCACCAGGTTCGTCGTGGCCCCGACGGTGACCGCCATGATGTGGTCGTTGTCCAGGTGAAACTGCAGCAGCTTGCCATGGCGCGTCACCGAGTTGACCTTCACTCCGTCGAGTTGGGACGTGAAGGACTTTCGGTTCTTGTAGTTGCCCAACAAGGCCATGCTCTTGGCCTCGACCGTCTTGATCTTCTTTCCGGCGCATTCGCGCTCCAGGTCACGACGGAGGACTTCTACCTCGGGTAGTTCACGCATTGGGTTCCATTCATGGCTCGCGGGGAGCCGGGGTTGTGACTAGTAGCTCGTGCTCGACGCGGTCGATGGCGGCCTCGGCGGCAGCCTGTTCGGCCTGCTTCTTCGATGTTCCCGAGCCGTGGCCGCGTTGCTCACCACCGATGTGCACCGTGGCGTGAAAGCGTTTGTCATGATCGGGGCCCTCGGCCTCGATCTCGTACTGCGGGGGTTCGAGCCCCAGGGCCGCGACCCGTTCTTGGAGCCGGGTCTTGAAATCGTTGGCTCCCGGCCCATCGGCTTCGGTCGCCGTCATATGGGGCTCGAGCGCGGGGAGGACAAAGGTGCGAGCCGCGTCGAGACCGCCATCGAGATACACCGCGCCGATCACGGCCTCCATGGCGTCAGCCAGGATCGAGGGCTTCGCCCGCCCGCCGCTGGCGTCCTCGCCGCGACCGAGTCGGAGCGCGTCGCCGATCTGCACCGCGGCCGCGAGTTCGGCCAGCGTGGGCGAGTTCACCAGCGCGGCCCTCGCCTTGGCCAATTCACCTTCGGGCGCATCGGGATATCGCCGGTAGAGCTCATCGGTGACGATGAGGCCCAGCACGGAATCGCCCAGGAACTCCAGCCGCTCGTTCGATTCCACGCCGGTGTTCTCGGCACAGAAAGAACGGTGGGTGACGGCCAACTCGAGGTGGCGAAGGTCGGCGAAACAATGGCCGACACGGTCAGCCAGTGCCGCAAGCAGGTCGTGAAGAGGAGGCTCAGTCGAGTCGGGCGACGACATAGTCAACGGCGTCACGCACCGACTTGAGATCCTCCAGATCATCGTCTTCGATGCGGAATCCCACGGTGCGCTCGCCGATTTCTTCTTCGAGAGCCTCGACGAGTTCGATCAACGCCAGCGAATCGGCCTCGAGATCGTCCTGAAATGAATCACCCTCGTTGATGGAGTCGGGTTCGATCTCCAAGATGTCGGCGAGTCGATCGCGGATCAGCGCAAGCACGCCATCGCGGTCGAGTGGGCCTTGTGCAACATGGGTTTCTGCGGGCACGAGACAACCTCCAAGTAGCCAGCGGCCGACAAGTGTAGCGTTTCCAAACTTTGCCCGCTTGTGAAGCAGACGCGATCGTTGGAATGACAAGCGAAAGTCGGGGTATGCGGCGAGGATCAGCCCTCGGGAGCAACCGCCGCGGCGAGTTGGGCGACCAGATCGGCCTCGACCAGCTCAGCTCCCGAAATCAGGCCGTTGACAATTGCTTTGGCCGACGAGGAGCCGTGGCTGATGAGGCAGACCCCCTTCACGCCGAGCAACATCGCCGAGCCGACCGAGTCGGCGTCGAAGCGCTCATAGAGCGGGGCCAGCTGCGGCATGAGCGTCTCGGCCGCTGCCGCGGCTTCGGACGTGGCCCCGAACGCTTCGAACAGCGCGGCGATGATGGCCTTGATGCCCCCTTCGAGCGTCTTGAGCACGACATTGCCGGTGAAACCGTCGGTGACGACGACGTCGAGTTCGGGATCCATGACATCGCGGCCCTCGACGTTGCCGACGAATTCGGCGCCCATCGCCGACCAATCGAGCTCGGTCAGGAGCTTGTGGGTTTCCTTCACCAGGGGTGTGCCCTTGGTCGGTTCCTCACCGATCGAGAGCAGGCCCACCTTGGGGGTCTCGATGCCGTAGCGGGCCCGCGAGTACAGCAAACCCATTTGGGCGAATTGCACGAGGTACTCCGGCGAACACTCCGCGTTGGCCCCGGCATCGAGCAGCGTGGTCGGCGTTCCGGTCGGGGTCGGAATCGGCGTGGGGA
>JABDJW010000008.1 GCA_013002375.1 Acidimicrobiales bacterium
GCCACGCGGCGCTTCTCGCCCAACTGGGCGTGGACGTCGCGCATGAGCGTGGCCATTTCCTGGCTCGCCGCGTTGAGGTCCTCGTTGGCCCCCTCGGCGGCACGCACCCTGGCGTTCAGCGAGCGGACCTCTTCGGCGACAGTTCGCAGGAACTGCTCGACCTCCTCGGTCCGGTAGCCGCCACGCTTCACCATCGAGAACGAAGCTCCTTCGATCTGCTCTGGTGTCACGGTCATCTGGGTCCTCCCGACCGGGGCATGCCGGTCTTTGCGTCGACGATGCAGCGCCCATCTGCGGTGTCACCTGAACCATCGGCGCATCTCGCGCTCGAGGTCCAGGAATGTTGTGGTGATGGGGCCGGTCGGCATGAGCCGTTTCGACCACGCACGGACCCTAGCAAAGTGCCTGGTGGGCGGCGTGGAACGACCGGCGTCTTCAGTCGGCGGTGCCGCTCGCTGAGAGCCGGGCCTCGGCGCGGGCCTTCGCTGCCTGGGCATCGGCGTCGTCGGCGTCTGCGGCGAGGCTCTGCTCGGCGCGCTCCAGCGCCGCTCGCGCCCGATCGACATCGATGTCACCGGCCAGTTCGGCCACGTCCGACAGCAGCGTCAGGTGGTCGTTGGCGAGCTCGATGAAGCCGCTGTGCACCGCGATCTTCTGGATTCCGTCGCCGGTGTACACCTGCACGACGCCGGGCAACAGGATGCCGACGAACGGGATGTGGCCGGGAAGGAATCCGATCTCGCCCTCCACCGTACGAGCGAGCACCTCGGTGCTCTCGCCCTCGTACAGAAGGCGTTCCGGTGAAACGAGTTCGACTTGGAGAGGCATGGGCTCGGATACTTCCCGGGATCAGGCGTCGGCCTGGAGTTCGGCGGCCTTGCGCTCGGCTTCCTCGACGCCACCGACCATGTAGAAGGCCTGCTCGGGCAGATGGTCGAGGTCGCCGCTGACCAGCGCTTCGAACGACGAGATGGTGTCCTCGACGCCCGTGAACACGCCGGCCTGGCCGGTGAAGATCTCGGCCACGAACATTGGCTGCGAGAGGAACTTCTGGACCTTGCGGGCCCGGTCGACGGTGATGCGGTCCTCTTCGGACAGCTCGTCGAGGCCGAGAATGGCGATGATGTCCTGGAGTTCCTTGTAGCGCTGGAGGACTTCCTGCACGCGCCGGGCCACGTCGTAGTGACGCTGCCCGACGACCTCGGGCTGCAGGATCGTCGAAGTCGACGACAGTGGGTCCACGGCCGGGTAGATGCCCAGAGCGGCGATGTCGCGGCTCAGCTCGGTGGTGCCGTCGAAGTGGGTGAACGAGGTGAACGGCGCCGGGTCGGTGTAGTCGTCGGCAGGCACGTACACGGCCTGCAGCGAGGTGATGGACTTGCCTCGGGTCGACGTGATGCGCTCCTGGAGCTGGCCCATCTCGTCGGCCAGCGTGGGCTGGTAGCCCACCGCCGACGGCATGCGGCCGAGGAGGGTGGACACCTCGGAGCCGGCCTGCACGAAGCGGAAGATGTTGTCGATGAACAACAGCACGTCCTGGTTCTGGACGTCGCGGAAGTACTCGGCCATGGTCACGCCGGCCAGGGCGACACGCAGACGCACACCGGGCGGCTCGTCCATCTGACCGAACACCAGGGCGGCCTTGGAGAGCACGGTCGCGGCGTCCTCGCCGGCGCCCATGTTGGTCTCGCCCATCTCGATGAAGAGGTCGGTCCCCTCACGGGTGCGCTCGCCCACGCCGGCGAACACCGTCACACGACCGTGGTTGGAGGCCACCCGGGTGATCATCTCCTGGATCAGCACGGTCTTGCCCACGCCGGCACCACCGAACAGGCCGATCTTGCCGCCCTCTTTGTAGGGGGTGAGCAGGTCGATGACCTTGATGCCCGTTTCGAACATCTGGGTCGACGGCTCGAGGGTGTCGAAGTCCGGCGCGGGCCGGTGAATACCCCACTTGTTGCTCACGGTGTGGCTCGGCTCGTCGAGGCATTCGCCCATCACGTTCCACACGTGACCCAGCGTGCCGTCGCCGACCGGCATCTCGATGCCGTGGCCGGTGTTGGTGACCACCGTGCCGCGCTTGAGACCATCGGTCGGCTTCAGGGCAATGGCGCGCACCCGACCGCCGCCGATCTGCTGGGCGACCTCGGCCGGGATCCGGGTGGTCGTGCCGTCGGCATCGACCACGTCGAACTCGAGCTGGGTGTTGATCTCCGGCAGAGCCCCGGCGGGGAACTCGACGTCGACCACCGGGCCGGCGATACCGACGATGGCGCCGGTCTGGAGTTCGGATTCGGTGACGGTCATCTTGTTGCTTTCTCCTGTGCAGGAAGGGAGTCGATGGGTTCGCTCGGGACGAGCGAATCGGGGTTAGACGTGGTGCTTGCGGAAGTGGGGATCGCGCTGATCGGGATGATCCGGGAACAAGTGCGCGGGAACGAGGTGATCGAGCAGAAGATCGGAGCTGGAACCGCGGTCGTCGGCGAGGGCCTCGGCACCGCCGACGATCTCCATGATCTCGGTGGTGATCGCCTCCTGGCGTACCGAGTTCATCTCCCGGGTGAGCTTGAGCTTGAGCTCTTCGGCGTTGTCGGTCGCGGCCTTCATGGCCCGTTGCCGGTTGGCGTGTTCGGACGCCGCCGCGTCGAGCATGGCGCCGTAGAGCCGGGCTTCGACGTAGCGGGGCAGCAAGGACTGCAGCACGCCGTCGGGCGACGGTTCGAACTCGAACTCGGCCAGCGCGCCACCGTCGTCGACACTGCCACCGGTGGCCATCGACTCGGTGCTCTCCAACGGCAGGAACCGCCGGACGGTGACCCGCTGGGTGCCCATCGAGACGAACTCGGTGTAGATCAGTTCAACTCGGTCGACGTCGCCGGCGGTGAACATCTCCATGACCCGGTTCGCCACCGTACGGGCGTCCTCATAGGTCGGTGAATCGCTCATGCCCTCATAGGACTCGGCGATGTCGAAGCCGCGGAAGCGGAAGTAGTCGTTGGTTTTCTTGCCGCACAGGATCAGGGCGTAGTCAGCTCCGTCGATCCGGGCACCGTCGAGCTGCTTCTCGGCGGCGCGGATGACGCCGGCGTTGTACGGCCCCGCCAGGCCACGGTCGCCGGCGATGGCGATGATGCCGACCCGGTTGACCTGCTCGGGTTGACGCAGCAACGGGTGGTTCGCGGCGGCGCCGCCGGCGGCCAGGTTCTCGATCACGGTGGTGATCTGGGTGGCGTAGGGGCGCGCTTCGTTGGCCCGCTGCATGGCCTTCACGACCCGAGTGGCGGCGATGAGTTCCATGGCGCGCGTGATCTTCTTGGTGGAGTTGACGCTGGCGATGCGTCGACGAAGTACGCGCTCTTTGGCTCCGGCCATAAGGGGTTACCCGTCCTCGCGGGAGATGTCTTCTTCGGGCAAGGTCGTGTCGGCGTCGACCATCGTGGTGGTCGCTTCGCCGGGGTCGACTGCGTCGGGGGCCTCGGTGGCCAGGTTGCCGTCGCTGGTCCGGAAGGTTGCCGTGAAGCTCTTGATCGCTGCTTCGAACGCCTCCTCATCGGCGAGATCGCCCGAGCTCACGATGTCGCTCAGCATGCCGGCGTGGTTGCTCTCCATGTACTCGAGCAGCTCGGCTTCGAACCGTTGCACGTCCTCGACCGGCAGGTTGTCGAGGTAGCCCCGGGTGCCGGCAAACAGCGACACCACTTGGCGCTGGACCGGCATCGGCGACGCGATGCCCTGCTTGAGCAGCTCGGTGAGGCGGTAACCCCGGTCGAGCTGGGCCTGCGACACCGCGTCGAGATCGGAACCGAAAGCGGCGAACGCCTCGAGCTCACGAAACTGCTGGAGATCGGATTTGAGCGTGCCGACCGCGGTCTTCATGGCCTTGACCTGGGCCGCTGAACCGACTCGGGACACCGAGATGCCGACGTCGACCGCCGGGCGCACACCGGATTTGAACAGGTCGTCCTGGAGGAAGATCTGGCCGTCGGTGATCGAGATCACGTTGGTGGGGATGTAGGCCGAAACGTCGCCGGCCTTGGTCTCGATGACGGGCAGCGCGGTGAGCGAACCGGCACCGAGTTCGTCGGACAGCTTGGCCGCCCGCTCGAGCAGGCGGCTGTGCAGGTAGAAGACGTCGCCGGGGTAGGCCTCACGGCCGGGCGGGCGGCGCAGCAGCAGCGACATCTGGCGGTAGGCCTCGGCCTGCTTGGACAGATCGTCGTACACCACGAGGGCGTGCTCGCCGGTTTCCATCCAGTGCTGACCCATGGCGCAGCCGGCGTAAGGAGCGATGTACTTGAACGGTGCCGGCTCGGATGCCGGAGCCACGACGACCACGGTGTATTCCATGGCCCCCAGCTCCTCGAGTTGGGCGACGATCTGGGCCACGGTGGAGGCCTTCTGGCCGATGGCGACGTAGATGCACTTCACGCCCAAACCTTTTTGGTTCAGGATGGTGTCGATGCCGATCGTGGTCTTGCCGGTCTTGCGGTCGCCGATGATCAGCTCGCGCTGACCGCGACCGATCGGGATGAGCGAGTCGATCGACTTGATGCCGGTCTGCATTGGTTCGTGCACCGGCTGGCGGCCCATGATGCCCGGTGCTTGGATCTCCATGCGGCGATCGGTGACGTTGGTCAGCGGGCCCTTGCCGTCGAGCGGTTCGCCCAGCGGGCTGACCACGCGGCCGACGACACCCTCGCCGACCGGCACCGACAGAATCTGGCCGGTCGCTCGAACGGCTTGGCCTTCTTCGATACCTTCCACCGAACCGAGCACCACCGCACCGATGGACTCCTCGTCGAGGTTCAGGGCCAGGCCGGTGGCGCCGTTCTCGAACTCGAGCATCTCGTTCACCGCGGCGTTGGGCAGGCCCGACACCCGGGCGATGCCGTCGCCGACCTCGAGGATGCGGCCGACCTGGGACGATTCGAGCGACGGCGCAAAGCCTTCGAGGTTCTTCTTCAGCGCCGCAGTGATCGATGCGGTGTCGAGGGTGAGATCAGACATTGATCTTTCTTTCCTAATGTTTGAGTGAGAACAGGTGTGGTGGAGACGGAGTTGCGGGACGGAACACGATTGGTGGCGCTAGCCGGCCAGGCTTTCGCGCATCTGGGTGAGGCGCCGCTTGACCGAGCCATCGATGACCGTGTCGCCGATCTGGGTGACCAGACCACCGACGACCGAAGGATCGATCACGACCGAGACCTCGACGTCGCGCCCGGTCTGTTGCCTGAGTGCGGCGCTGAGGCGGCTGATTTGATCGTCGCTGAGCGGCACGGCCGAACGAACTTCGGCCAGGTTGGCGCCCCGAGACTGGGCGCCCCGCTCGGCGACGGCGCCGGCGATCTCGGCCAGGTCGCCGGCGCGACCGGCGCCGACGATCATCGACACGATGGCGGTGGTGGCCTGATTGGCGTTGCCACCGAGCAGGTCTTCGACGATCTGCTGGCGCTGGGCCGCCGGGATGGCCTCGTTGGCCAGCGTAGAACCGAGCTCGGCGTTGCCGGCAACGGCGTTGGCCAGGGCGTTGAGTTCGCGCTCGACGTCGGCGGTGGCACCTTCGGCGGCGGCCACGTTCATGGCTGCGTCGGCGTAGGCGTTGATGCGGTTGCTCATGCTCGTCCTGCCTCCTGGCCGGCAGCCTGGCCCACTTGTTGGATGTACTGCTCGATCAGGTTGGCGTGGGCCGCATCGTCGAGGTTCGAGCTGGCAACCGCTTCGGCAGCGGCGATCGTGCGGGCGGACACTTCGGCCCGCAGGTCGGCCAGTACCTGGCTCTTGCTCGACTCGATTTCGAGTCGAGCTCGTTGCTTCGACGCAGCGACATCGGCCTCGGCCCGAGCGATGAGATCGGCCTTGAGGGCGGCCGCCCGCTCGTGCGCATCGGCGATGATCTGACGGCTGTCGGCGGCCGGATCACCGAGCGCCGCTTGGGCCTCGGCCCGCCGGGCCGCGGCTTCGGCTTCGGCGTGTTCGGCGGCCGCGAGCTCCTCGCGGATGTTGTCGCTGCGACGAGCGATCGCCGCCTTGAGCGGGGCCCAGCCCTTCCAGAAGAAGAGGGCCATCACGACGGCAAAGGCGAGCGAAGCCCAGATGACTTCGTCCCAGATACCGCTCGGCAACCACCAGCCGTTGGGCCCTTCGGCCGCGAGCATTCGTGCGTCGATCATCTAGTTCTTCCCTCCATCGAGGATGGAATCGATCAGGCTCTGGGCTGAGCCGACATCGATGTTCTTGCCAATCACGGTCGACGCCGCGCTGGTCGCCAGCCGGGAAACATCGCCTCGCAACTCGGTGAGCGCCCCTTCGCGGGCTGCCTCGACCTCGGCGTCGGCCGAAGCTCGGAGCGCAGCGATCTCGGTGTCGGCCTCGGCCTGCAGTTCGACCCGGCGGGCTTCGGCTTCGGACCGGACCGCATCGATGATCTGGTTCGCCTCGTCACGGGCACCGGCGACTGCGGCGTCGTAGTCGGCCTGCGCTGACCCCATGTCGGATTCGACCCGGTCGGCAGCTTCCTTCGCCGAACGGATCTTCTCCTTGCGCTCATCCATCGACGCCTTGATCGGTGGCACGAGCACGAACTGCATCAGCAGGTACAGCAGGGCGAAGAAGCCGATCGCGTACGCCACTTCCGTCCAGTCCGGAAGGATGGGGTTGACGGTTTCTTCTTCCGCGCCCTCGACGCTTTCACCTTCTTCAGGGTCGGCGAAGGCCAACTCCATGACGGAGTCGGGGCCGTTGAGATAGAGGCGGTACTCCACGGTCATTGACCTTGGGGTCCTTTCGAGAGACGGACTAGGCGAACTTCAGCAGAATGAAGACCACGAAGCCGATCAGGGCCAGGGCTTCGGTGAAGGCAATGCCGAGGAACATGGTGGTTTGCACCTGGCCGGCCGATTCGGGCTGGCGGGCCATGGCCTGTACGGCCTGGCCGACGAGGTAGCCGATGCCGATGCCGGGACCAATGGCGGCGAGGCCATAGGCAAAGCCGGCACTGCTGGCCGCGTCGGCGGCCTTCTGCGCATCGGCGTCGAGCTGGGCCAGCACCTGGGCGGCGGCGGTAATGCTGCTCATTGGAAGCTTTCTCCTATTTGGGTTTCGCGCCGCTTCGACTGCGGCGACATCTGTTGTCTATGGACGAATGGTTTGCTGCGAACGGGGTGCGAGCACTCAGTGGGCCGGGTGGAGGGCACCACCGATGTACACGCCGGTGAGGATGGTGAACACGAAGGCCTGGAGCAGGGCGACGCCGATCTCGAAGGCGGTGAGCCCGACCAGCATCGGGAAGGTGAGCGCTTCGACGGCGAGCAACGGGCCGGTCTGCCAAAGGGCGATGCACAGCACCGAGAAGGTCACCAGCAGGATGTGGCCGGCCAACATGTTGGCGAAGAGCCGCACCGCGTGGCTGAACGGCCGGATGAGGAAGTTCGAGAGGAACTCGATCGGGGTCACCAGGATGTACAGGGCCTTGGGCACGCCGGGTGGGAACAGCAGCTCCTTGATGTAGCCGAGACCATGATTCTTGACGCCGACGAAGATCCACAAGGCGTACACCGTCAGGGCCAGCACCAATGGCCCGGCCATGCGGGCGTTGGCCGGCATGTGGAACATCGGGATGACCTCGAACAGGTTGCCGATGGCGATGAAGAAGAACAGCGAGAGCAGGAACGGCACGTAGCGCATGCCGTCCGGGCCGATCGTGGGCATGACGATCTGCTCTTCGATGAACTCGATCGAGGTCTCGGCCAGGTTGCGGGCCCCCTGCGGCACCAGGCTCTTCTGGCCCCGGGCCGCGAAGAACAGCCCGATCGGCACGGCGGCGGCGATCAACATCTCCAACGCAATCTTGTTGAAACCGATACCCCAGGCGCCGGGCCAGATGACCAGGTTCTCGACCGAGGGGAACTCGAGTGCGGCGATCACGAAACTCACGAGGGAGTCGCTCCTTCAGAGGAATTGCGGTTGGTGTGCGGATTCGCAGTGTGGCGAATCGACGGGGATGTCGGCTTGAGGCCCGGGTGCGCAAGCGACGAGGAGACGTAGCGCATTTCCCAGAACAACAGACCGAGATGACTGACGATGATGGTGAGGCCCAGCGGTACGAGCCGAACCCAGGATGCGTCCTTCACCAGCCAGACTGCGGCGAAGATGAAGGCCAGCCGGAAAAGATAGCCGAACAGCGCCGCCGCGCCCATGAGGGCGAAAGAAATTCTCGACGCGGCGGAAAGCACGTATGCCGCGATGGCGAAGTTGATGAGGATGAGGGCCAACCCGTAGGCGACCGACCAGGCCCCTTCGGTCTGCCAACCGACCGCACCGAGGCCGATCAGAACCGGAGCGATGATGAGCCCGCGCCGCACGAGATCGCGGGCGATGGCGGCGACCGGCGCCGGACCTTCGAGACGACCGAAGGCGTCGGGGTTGGTCGCGGTCATCGGTGTGCCTCGGTGGCCGCCAGATCGGCTTCGGCCGCGGCCCGTCGGGCCTGCGCTTGCTCGAGGGCAAGATCCATCTGGTACCGATAGGTGAACACGATCTTCACGATGACCCCGACCAGCGCGAGCACGGCGAGGGTGATGACGAAGATCGGTGTGGTGTCGAGTCGGCGATCGATCCACCAGCCGAGGAGCCCGAACAGCAAGGGCGACAGGGTCAGTTCGAACCCACCGTGGCCTCGCCACAGCGCGTTGTTGACCTCGCTCCATTGCGATTCGCTCACTCGACAGCTGCTCCGGTTGGAAAACTTCAGCGTTTTCCGTCGACACGGCGGGAAGCGCCGCGCTTGTGAATGTCTTCGCAATGTAGGCCGACCACTCCCCCGCTGCAAACATGGGCGACGTTCTTTTTGGGGTCAGACCCCAAAACGCCAATCGGGGTCAGACCCCGAAAGCCGGATCGGGGTCAGACCCCGAAACCGAAAGCCGGGTCTACCGCTCGGGGATGGCGGGGGGCGGGTTGTGGGCGAAGTCCCAGAGCAGGACACCGATGCCGTCGAGGCCGGCCTCCGAACTCACTTGCCAGATCGGGAATCGACGGCCGAAGCGGCGCGCCACCGAGGTCGCGCTGCTGAACCTGCTGTTGCCATGCCACGCCAAGATGCCGACGCCGGGCTCCCGTAGCTCGAACAACCGCGTGGCAGCCGGCCAATACCCCCGGGTGATGCCGGTCTGCTCCGTTTGATGCCCGGACACCTCGCCGACGACGACGGCCACGCCGACGGCGTGCGCGGCGTCGAAGTACTCGGCGACGTCGTACTCGGCCCATCGTTCGTAGACGTGTACCGAGTACAGGAGGTTCTCGTACTTCTCGTTCAGCTGCGGCCCATAGGTGATCACCGCCGACTGGCCGAGCTCGAACTCGCCGGTGCCTTTCCCCTGACCCCAGTGGGTGTCGTCGAGCACGACGATGGCGTCGGAATAGTCTCGGATTGCCTCGATCACCGGCACGTGCCACTGCACCCAGGCGTCGTCCTCGGTGACCAAGGCCTTGTTGAGATTGAGGTGGTAGGCCGACTGGTCGACCTTGCCGCCGGGTTCGTTGTGCGGGTTGAACCAAACGCAGCTGTTGTCGGCCCACCGCTCGGCGATGCCGGACATGCCGGCGGTGACTATGGCGATCTCTTGGTCGGTGGGATCGAAGCCGGTGCCCGACGAGTGGTTCTCGAGCATCACGACGATGCCGTTGCGGGTCAGCAGTTCGATGAGGCGGTCGAGTTCGGGGTCGATCCAGATGTTGGGATCGAGTTCGGAATTGAGGTTGAGCCGGACGGTATTGATCTGCCAGTTGTCGACCAGGTTGGCGGCCCCCAGCTGGGTGAGGCCGACCGACGACGAGTTCTCCCAGAAGGCGTTCTCGCCCTCGTACACGCCGCCGGTCAGGTTGATGCCGACCGGCAGGAAGGGCTCGCCCAAGGGGTCGATGATCGCCAACGTCTCGGGGTCGATGCGGAACGGCCCGGCTTCGCAATAGGCCGGCGGCGCAGCGGTGGTCGTGGTCGGCACGACGGCCTCGGTTGTCGGCGGCGGCACCGGGTCGGCCGGGTCGATGGGCTGGGCTGTGCCGACCGACGACCGAGGTTGGTCCGGATCGCCGGCCGCCTCGTTCGGCGTGGACGAACAAGCGGCGACCAGCAGCAGTACGGCGAGAAGTGCTCCGCCCATCGACCGAACTCGTGTCACACCTTCTCCTACGCCGAAGCCTCAGTATACGGATGCGGCCCGAGCCGCTGACCGCACCATCCGCCAGCCTTCAACCAAAGGTTTACTCTGACCCCATTTTCAAAAAAGGGGTCAGACCCCGAGACCGAAAAAGGGGTCAGACCCCGAGGCCGAAAAAGGGGTCAGACCCCGAGAGCGAAAAAGGGGTCAGACCCCGGGAGCGCTGGGTTAGGGCCGCGCGCTGGGGAGGTTGTGCGCCCAGTCCCAGTGAAGACGGCCCGACGCTTCGGTCTGGCTCCGTTCGGTGACATCCCACACCGGCACCCGCTGGCCGAAGTTGATCCCCACCGACATGCCGCTCGTGTAGCGAACGTTGGCGTGCCACAGCAAGATGCCGACCCCACGGGGCGCCATCGCATACAACGCCTGGGACGTCGGCCAGTAGTTCTGGGTGTACCACGGGCCTTCGGTCGGGTGACCACCGGTCTCGCCCACGACGAGGGTCAAGCCCTTGGCGTGCGCCGCATCGATGAACGACCGCATATCGGCGGAGTTGCCGCCCCATCGGTCGTAGAAGTGGATCGAATAGAGCAGGTTGTCGTACGCCACGTTCAGCCGCTCGCCGTAGGCGAGAATCGCCGAGTGATCGGGGTTGTAGTTGTTCCCGGCCCGCCCCTGCCCGAAGTGGGTGTCATCGAGCACGACGACCGCATTCGACTCGGCGCGGATCGCATCGATCACCGGCGTGTGCCAGTCGACCCAGGCGTCGTCGTTCGTCACCGATGCGCTGTTCACGTGGTAGGTCGAGACGTTCAGCTTGCCGCCCGGCTCGTTGTAGGGGTTGAACCACACGCACGGGTTGTTCTTCCAGCGCCGGGCGAGGGTGCGAAAGCCGTTCACGGTCGTCTGAATCTGGCCTGCCGTCGGGTCGAGACCGGTGCCGTAGGGGTGATTCTCGATCATGGCGACGATGCCGTGATCGGTGAGGAGGCCAATGACCCGATCGAGCTCGCCGTCAATCCAGATATTCGGATTCACCGACGAGTTGATGTTGATCCGGATCGTGTTGACGTTCCAGTTCGCGATCATGCGCTCGACGTCTGCGGCGAACATGTCCTCGGCGGCTGATGCCTCGAAGAACGCATTGTCATCGTGGGTGCCGGCCGAAAGGTTGAAACCGCTGGGCAAGAAGGCGGCCCCGGATGGATCGAAGATCGTCGCGGTACTCTCGTCGATCCGGAACGAACCGCTTGCGCAGCGATTCGAGTTGGAAACGGGAGGCTGCGTCGCTGGCGGCTGGGTAGCTGGCGGCTGGGTAGCTGGCGGCTGGGTAGCTGGC
>JABDJW010000019.1 GCA_013002375.1 Acidimicrobiales bacterium
GACCTGGGGGCCCGCATGACGGCTCCGGCGCCCGACGCGACCGACGAGGGGGCCGACCTGGCCCGCTCGGTCAACACCATGGTCGATTCGCTGGAGCGGTCACAGGGGCTCGAGCGACAGTTCCTCCTGTCGGTCAGCCACGATCTGCGCACCCCGATGACTTCGATCCAGGGTTACGCCGAGGCGCTGACCGACGGGGCCATCGCCGACCCCCAGAAGGCCGGGCAGGTGATCCTCAGCGAGTCGAAGCGCCTCGATCGCCTGGTGCGCGACCTGCTCGACCTGGCCCGGCTCGACGCCAACAAGTTCTCGCTCACCATCGGCCGCTACGAC
The DNA here is from genome assembly GCA_013002375.1 of Acidimicrobiales bacterium. Taxonomy (GTDB): domain Bacteria; phylum Actinomycetota; class Acidimicrobiia; order Acidimicrobiales; family SHLQ01; genus JABDJW01. The sequence continues at coordinate 334 of JABDJW010000019.1, forward strand.
CTGGGCCAGATCGCCGAGGACGCGGTGGCCGGGTTCCAACGCGACGCCTCGGCCGAAGACCTCTCGGTCACCCTGCGAGCTGGGGGCGGGCCTCTCCCCGTCAACGTCGATGCCGACCGGCTGGGTCAGGTGCTGGCCAACCTGATCGAAAACGCCATGCGATATGCGTCGAGCACGGTGCGGGTCGAGGTCGGCGTCGCGTCCGATCCGGCCACGGGGACTCGGGCCGCTCGCGCCACCGTGATCGACGACGGGCCCGGCATCGCGGCCGAGGATCTCCCCCATGTCTTCGACCGGCTCTACCAGTCGAAGTATCAGCCCCAGAACAAGGAGGCCGGCACCGGCGTCGGCCTGGCCATCGCCCACGAATTGGTCACCGCCATGGGTGGCTCGCTCCGAGCGGTCGCGGTCGACTCGGGCGCAGTCTTCGTCCTCGATTTGCCCCTGGTCGACACCTGAAACCGCCGAACTGGTTGGAAATATCAACGCTATTGGCCGAAATCTCCAACCAGTTCGGTAAAGGTCGGAGACAGACGGTGGGCGTAGGTCGCTAGGGCTGGCCGGCCAGGCCGACGAGGGTCGCCGGCTGACCGGCGACCTCGATCGGCGCCTCAGCATCGACCGAGCGTTTGAGATAGGCCAAGGCGGCGTTGCGGGCGGCGCTGGTGATCGTGCCGACCTCGGCGCCGGCCTGGGTCACCGAGGCACCAACCGCAACCCCATCGGCGACCGTCAGTCGATGCAGCTTGGTCGGCGTGTTGCTGCCTCGGCTCTCGACCCGGGCCACCAACTCCTGGCCGGTGTAACAACCCTTGGTGAAGCTGGCCGATACATCAACGACGCCGGTCGCGGCGGGGATGACATCGGCGGTGAGTTCGGACCCCATGGCCGGGAACCCGGCCGCGATACGGGCGTGTTCGAACGCGGCTTCGTCGACGATCTCGAGATCGCGGGGCGCCTCCACGCCGGGGCCGAGCACGTCGACGCCCTCGAAACCGGGCCACGGGCCGACCAGCGGAGCCTTGAGCTCGCCGTCGATCGTTGCCGCAACCGCTGCCGCTTCGCCGCCCCGGATGGCCAGACACCGCCAGGCCGGTTCGGGCGTGATCGTGACGTCGGACCGCAGCTTGAACCGCTCGAGCCGGGCGATCAGCGCGTCGGCGGATCCGGCATCCAGATCGGCCAGGTACTCGGTCTCGGTCAACCGGTGGAGCCGGAACCAGGCGTCGATCTTGCCCTGCGGTTCGAGCACCAGGCTGAAGCGTCTCTCACCCACCGGAAAGCTGACGTCCTGGCTGAGCTGGCCCTGCAGGTACTTCTCGGTGTCAACGCCCGCAATGCGCACGACATCACGCGGCCAGGCGTAGGCCCAAACTGTCATTATTGCCCCCTTCGGGTTGCCGTCATTCGACGGGCTGCGGCCACACCGGCCAGCAGGCCCTTGGCCTTGTTGCGGCACTCCTCGTGTTCTTCCTCGCCGACGCTGTCGATCACGATGCCGGCGCCGGCCTGCACCGAAGCCTGCCCGTCGGCACCGACGAGCATGGTGCGGATGGCGATGGCGGTATCGATGTTGCCGGAGAAATCGAGATAGCCGACCACACCGGCATAGGGGCCGCGCTTGGTCGGTTCGAGCTCGTCGATGATCTCCATGGCCCGCACCTTGGGGGCACCCGAAACCGTGCCGGCCGGGAGCGTGGCCCGCAACACGTCGATCGGCGTCTTGCCGGCGGCCAGCTCGCCCGAGACCTGGGAGGTGAGGTGCATCACATGGCTGTAGTGCTCGAGGGTCATCAGTTCGTCGACCTGCTCGGTGCCGAAGGTGACGACCCGGCCGACGTCGTTGCGAGCCAGATCGACCAACATGATGTGCTCGGCGGTCTCCTTGGGGTGTTCGCGCAGTTCGGCCCCGAGGCGGCGATCCTCTTCGTCGGTGGCTCCGCGGCGGCGGGTGCCGGCGATGGGCCGGCTGATGACCCGGCCGTCGAGCAGCTGGACCATCGGTTCGGGCGAGGAGCCGACGACCGTGAGCCCGGGCACCCGCACCAGATACATGTAGGGGCTGGGGTTGATCTGGCGCAGCACCCGGTACATGTCGAAGGGATCGGCATCGAGGGCGAAGTCGAACCGCTGGGCCAGCACGACCTGGAAGATGTCGCCGGCCAGGATGTACTCCTTGGCGATTTCGACCGCGCCGGCGTAGCTCTCGGCCCCCATCGACGAATTGACCTCGGGCAGCGGATCGTCGGGCCGGGGTGGCTCGACCAACGGTTCGTCGAGGGGCAGCGCTCCGTCGGCGGCCAGCGCGTCGAGCCGGGCCACGGCGTCGTCGTAGGCGGCATCGATCTGTTCGGGCGTGGGGTCGGCCGGCAGGATGGTGTTGGCCACCAGGGTGACCCGCTGTTTCCAATGGTCGATCGCGGCCAGCTCGCCGACGACGCTGAGCACCGCGTCCGGATACCCCTGGTGGTCGGGCGGGATGTCGGGCAGGCGCTCGACCTCGCGCACGACGTCGTAGCCCAGGTAGCCGACCAAGCCGCCGTGCATGGGCGGCAGCTCGGGGAGTTCGGGGGCCCGGAGTTCGGCCAACAGAACCTCGACCGCGGCCAGGATGCCCTGGTCGGTCGGGACCTCGACCGGCAGTTCGCCGTCGATCGAAATGTCGTACCCGTGGGCGGTGAGGCTGGCGACCGGATTGCGGCCGACGAACGAGAACCGGCTCCAGCGTTCGCCGTGCTCGACCGATTCGAGCAGGAAGCCGGGGGTGCCGTCGGGCACCAGGCGGGCAAAGACCGCGACCGGGGTGATCAGATCGGCCAGCAGCTCGCGCCAGACCGGCACGACCCGGTACTCGCGGGCATAGGCCGCGAATGCTTCTCTGCTCGGTTGGGTTGGTGCCGCCATATCAGCCGAATTTGAGCTCGTCGGGGCTGACGACGCTGCGGTAGTAGCAGGTCTGCCGGGTGTTGCCCTCGGCGTCGGTGGTGTGGCACACCCCCTGGCCGGCCTTGCGCACCTTGTACAGCAGGCTGTTCTGCTCGCAGTTGACGGCGACGTCGACCAGTTCGAGCACGTCGCCCGACGTTGCGCCCTTGTGCCACAGCACGTCACGGCTGGTGCTGTAGAGCACGGCCGACTTGCGTTCGAGGGTGGCCCGGAAGGCTTCCTCGTTGGCATAGCCGATGAACAAGACGTCGCCGCTGTCGGCGTCTTGGAGCACGACCGGCACCACCTGATGTCCGGCCCGGCCGATCTTGGCCACTTTGTCGAAGTCGAGTTGAAGGGCCAGGCCCTCTTCCCGTTCGTTCTCGTCGGTCGTACCGGTGTTGCTCATGGCGGCCCAGCCTACCGAGCCATGCCGGGCCCCGGCGTGGGGTTATGCGCCGGTGGGTCGGGTCGCCGACACGTAGAGCCGGTTCACGCGCCGGGCCTCGATCGCAACATCGACGAATCCGGCGTAGCGCAAGATGGCGAGGACGCCGGCCGGGTTCGGCACCCAGTACGAGGTCGGGTCGCCGTCGACGCCGTGTTCGGTGAAGCGGAATCGGGGCTGGTGGGTAGCACCCCACTGGGTCGGCAACAGGTTCTGGGCGCGCTCCGGCAGCCGCGAGTCGATCAGGGTCTTGAGGTAGAGCCGGCCGCCCGGTTTGGTCAGCACCAGCAGATCGCGGGCCGCGCCGATTTGATCCTCGACGTGATACAGGACGTTGAAGCACAGGACGTGATCGAACGGTTCGGGGGCTGTCGTGGCGAAGTCGTGCAGGGTGATGGCCTGGTAGGTCGCCTCCGAACCCAGTTCATCCCGGGTGGCCTGGAACCAGTTGCGGCCCTCGTTGGCCGGAGATTCCTCGGCGTCGATCGCCGTGACCTGCGCCCCGCGGGCCTCGGCCGCGAAGCTGTGCCCGCCGTCGCTGCAGCCGACGTCGAGAAGCGTGGCGCCATCGAGTCGAGCCGGCAGCCCGATTCGTTGCAGGTCGGGCTCGCACGGATAGTCACCGTCGGTCAACCCGCCGGTCGCCGTGGGTAGTCGATGCCTCCGCTTCATGCTCACCTCATCCGTTCCACCTTGCCGATCCGCAGCCTAGGCCGCGTCGAGCCACGAAGTCGGTAGCGTTGCAGGGTGGCCGAGAAGACCGAGAACGGATCCAAACCAGCCGACCCGAAGCCCACTGATGGGCCCGACGACGGCCGGCTGCCGATCAAGATGCTCAACGACCGCATCCTGGTGAAGATCGAAGCCGCCGACGGCGAGCGCCGCTCGACCGGCGGCATCCTGATTCCGGCGACCGCCCAGGTCGGCAAGCGCCTGGCCTGGGCTGAAGTGGTGGCCTCGGGCCCCAACGTGCGCTCGATGGAAATCGGCGACCAGGTGCTGTTCAACCCCGAGGATCGCTACGAGGTCGAGGTGCGAGGCGCCGACTACATCATCTTGCGCGAACGCGACATCCACGCCGTCGCCGCGCCCCGCCTCGAGGAATCCTCGACCGGCCTGTACCTGTAGGTTGGTCGAGGCGACGTTGCGAGGCTCTGCCGAGCAACTCGGTTAGTGACCGAGGCGCTAGCCGAGGGAACGGCGCTTGGCGTCGGCGATGTCGCGGAGTTTGTTCTTGGCCACCTTGTCGAGGGTGGCCCTCGGGAAGTCGTCGACGAAGTAGACGGCCCGGGGCACCTTGAAGTCGCTGAGCTGGTCGGCGCAGTGATCGATCAGCGCTTTCTCGAACTCGGCATCGTCGTCGGGCGCGTCGGCCGACTTCACCACGAAGGCCACCGGCACCTGGTCGAGCATCTCGTGGCTCTGCCCCACCACCGCGATATCGGCGATGCCGCCGACGGCCCGGCAGGTGTCCTCGACATGGCGGGCCGAGACGTTCTCGCCGCCGACCTTCAGCAGATCCTTGTCCCGCTCGCTGTAGAACCAGTAGCCCTCGGGCGTGACCCGCACCATGTCGCCGGTGCGGAACCACCCGTCGGCGGTGAACGCCTTCTCGTTGGCCTCCGGGTTGTCGAGGTACTCGAGGAACAGCTGAATGCCCCGCGTGCCTCGAAGCCACAGTTCGCCCGTTTCGTCGGGCGGGCAGAGCTCCTCGGTGTCGGGGTTGACCACGATGGCCTCGTAGCCGGGCGTGGGCCAGCCCATCGTGCGTTCGGGGAACGGATGGTGCAACGGGGCGTGGATGGCGTGGATCACGGTCTCGGTCATGCCGTAGGCCGGCAACACCCGCAGCCCGAGCATCTTTTCGAGCACCGGCATCACCAGGCCGAACACGCCCACCCGAATGCTGTGCTCGGGGCGCTCCTGCCCGGCGAGGGCCTTGAACACGAAGGGGATGAGCGAGATGTGGGTGACGGCATGTTTCTGCACGACCTCCCAGAACCGAGTCGACGAGAACTTGGGCTGCAGGACGATCGTGCCGCCGACACCGAGCACCGCCCACAACGACCAGGTCTGCGCGTTGGTGTGGAAGAACGGCAGGTAGATCAGGTAGGTGTCGCCGGGCCGCAGGTCGATGTTGCGGGGCGCGACCCGGGTGGTCCAGATGGCGTTGGCGTGGGTGTGCACCACCGCCTTGGGCCGCGACGTCGTGCCCGAGGTGAACATGATGCCGGCCGGCAGGGTGGGGTCGGCCGGCCGTTCGGGCGCCGAGGTCGCGTCGCCCTCGAGCGTGGCCCAGGCTTCGTACCGATCGGGAACCGGGGCGGTGGCCGGCTCGCCGCAATCGTCGTCGGTGACGACATACCAGCCAAGATTCGCGGCCGCCTCGGCGATCAGTTCGGCGTACTGCGGTTGCGTGATGGCGCCGACCGCTTTGGTGTGGTTGGCGAAGTACTCGACCTCGGCCGCCACCGAACGGGTGTTGGTGGTCACGCCCACTGCACCGATCCGAGCGCAGGCGTACCAGGCCAGCACCATCTCGGGGCAGTTGTCGGAATGGATCAGAACCTTGTCGCCCTTCCCAACTCCCCGTGCCGAAAGCCCCGCCGCAAAGTCAGCGGCCTCTCGGACGAACTCGGAATAGGTCCATTGGCGGCCGGCCCCATTCTTCGGTTCCCAGATCAGAAAGGGGTGATCGGGCTTGTTCTTCGCCCAATGCGACAAGAGCCACGGGATGTCCTGCCCCGCGAACTGAAAGGC
>JABDJW010000032.1 GCA_013002375.1 Acidimicrobiales bacterium
CTGTCCGAGCGCCCGTTCAAGGTCTGGGTCGGCGACCCCGACGCGGCCGAACCGACCCATCGCGCCGAGGCCCTGATCTTCGCCACCGGTGCGCAATCGCTCATGTTGGGCGTCGACGGTGAGAACCGCCTGATGGGCCATGGGGTTTCGACCTGCGCGACGTGCGACGGCTTCTTCTTTCGCGATCAGGAGATCGCCGTGGTCGGCGGTGGCGACTCCGCGCTCGAGGAGGCGACGTTCCTCAGCCGGTTCGGCAGCAAGGTCACCCTCATCGTGCGACGCGACGAACTCCGAGCCTCCAAGATCATGCAGGACCGGGCGATGGCCAATCCCAAGATCGAGTTTCTGTGGAACACCAGCGTGACCAAGGTCAACGGCGCCGACAAGGTCGAGTCGCTCTCGCTGATCAACAACAAGACCGACGAAACCTCCGAGATGGCGGTGAGCGGCCTCTTCGTCGCCATTGGCCACAAGCCCAATACTGCGGTGATCGACGGCCAGCTGCCCCAGAAGGAGAACGGGTACGTGATGACCGTGCCGGGCAGCACTCGCACCGACATCGACGGTGTATTTGTATGCGGCGACCTGCAAGATGACTACTACCGGCAAGCGATTACAGCGGCGGGTAGTGGTTGCATGGCCGCCATCGACGCCGAACGCTGGCTCGAAGCCCAAAACGATTAGCCGGCCGCGTCTGGAATGTTTCCCGATCGAATACGGTTGTTCCGGAAGCGATCCGAGGGGTCGCCCCGTTCGAGAGGAACCCGCGAAATGTCCGAAGCCGTTGCCAACCTGTCCGACGCCAACTTCGATGAGGTGATCGGCTCGTCGGCAGAACCGGTTCTGGTCGACTTCTGGGCTGAATGGTGTGGCCCGTGCAAAATGGTCGCCCCCATCCTCGACGAGATCGCCGACGAGCAAACCGGCAAGATCAAGATCGCCAAGCTCAACGTCGACGACTCCCCCGACCTGGCCCGCCGCTTCGAGGTCATGAGCATCCCGACCATGATCGTGTTCAAAGACGGCGAACCGTCGGCCCGGATCGTCGGTGCCAAGGGCAAGGATCAACTGCTCGACGAGCTGGCCGACTTCCTGTAACCAGCAGGGCGCGCTCGCCTACGCCTCGCAGCTTCGTCGCCGCCCGATCGCTCGGTTGCGGCACTAGTCTGCATCCGTGGCCGACACCATTTTGCCCCTGGGCCCCGGCGATCGCGGCGACGCGGTCCGTGACCTGCACCGTCGGCTCCATCTGGCCGGTTTCACCGTCGAGACCCGGGACCGAGCCGAGTACGAGACCGGCACCGAATCCGCGGTGGCAGAGCTACAGTCCGATCGCGGCCTCGACGCGACCGGCATTGTCGATCAACGCACCTGGAACGCCTTGATCGAAGCCGGTTACTCCCTGGGTGACCGACCTCTCTATCGCCACAGCCCGATGCTGCGCGGCGACGACGTCATGCAGCTCCAAGTCGCACTGGGCAACCTCGGTTTCGACGCCGGCTGGATCGACGGCATCTTCGGACCCGACACCGAGCGGGCGCTGGTCGACTTCCAGCGCAACAGCGGTCTTCCCACCGACGGCATCGCCGGGGTCGCGACCTTGCGCGAACTCCAACGGTTCAGCGGTCGCACCAAAGGCGACGCCCCGGTCGTCGGCGTGCGGGAGCGCGACGCATTGGCTCGAACCAGCGCGGCGTTGACGGACCGCAGAATCGTCATCGGCCAAACCGGTCACGCCCCCGCGTTGGCCAACGCGATCGGGCGACAGCTCCGGCGAGACGGCGCCGCGGTGCTGACCCTGCACGACCCCGATCCGTCCGGCCAAGCCGACGCGGCCAATGCGTTCGGGGGTGAGGTCTACCTCGGCTTGAGCGTGACCGACGAAGCCGCCTGCACGGCGAACTACTGGGAAACCACCGGCTTCTTCTCGGCCGGTGGCCAACTCCTCGGCCAACTCGTGCAGACTCACCTTCAACCGTTCCTCGAGACCCTGGTCGACGGTGAGATCGGTTTCGTCACCCAAGGAAAGCGCCTCCCGATTCTGCGTGAAACCCGCATGCCGGCGCTGTGGTGCCAGATCGGACCGACCGAAGCGGTCGTGAGCGGCCAAGCGCCGATGGCCGAGGCGCTGACCGCTGCCGTGCGAGCGTGGTGCACCACACCGGTGACCGAAACCGCAGCCCGCGCGTAGAATCGACCGAAACCTCACAGCGTTACCCACACCTGTGGATAACTCCCCTGGGTCAATGGGCAACAGGGATCGAGGGGCTCACCCGGACGACGAACCGGGAGAACCGAGCGCAGCCTGTGGGCTACGAATCGATCGCCCGATAGATCCGCTCGAGGTCGTCCAGGTCGGCGAAGT
>JABDJW010000034.1 GCA_013002375.1 Acidimicrobiales bacterium
GTCCTGCAGCGCGTCGGCCACCGTGTCGATGTAGCGCTCGCCGGCGAACACCAGACGCGCCCCGGAATCGGCGAAGATGTAGGCCATCTCGGGGGCGACCAGGTGCCAGTTGACCGGCACGAAGATCACGCCGGAATGGGCGCACGCCAGCGTGAGCTCGAACCACTCGGTGCGGTTGCCGCTGACGATGGCGATGGTGTCGCCGGCGTTCAGCCCCGCACCGCGCAGTGCGTGGGCCAGTTGGTTCACCCGACCGTTGAGCTCGCCCCAGGTGACCTGACGGTTCTCGTCGGTCAGGGCCGGGGTGTTCGGTTTGGATTCGGCGAAGCCTTTGATCGCGGTGGCCATGGGCGGTCTCCTGATGAGGTTGGTGGGCGAGAACTAGAGGGCGTTCAGCGGGTTGAGTTCGTTCTGGAAGGACAGGACGTGAGCGAAGTCGTTGACCTGCACGGTTCGACGATGGTCGTCACGTCCCCGGACAACACTGATCGAAGTGTGGTGCAGCGAGCACATTTGGTCGAGCGGCGACTCGCTGATGTGGGCCAGGTACGCGTTGATCACGCCGCCGTGGCAGGCCAGCACCACCCGATCGCCGTGGTGGTCGGCGATGATCTGGTCGACCGCGTTCACCACCCGATCGCGAAACGGGTCGCGGGGTTCGCAGTACGGGTAGGACGCCCACAACCGGGTGCGGTTGCCGTCGCGCATGATGGAACGGAGTTCGTCCGGGCTGAGTGAATCGAGCAAGCCCTTCTCCTGCGGCAGCTTGTGCCACAGGTTGATCTCGCTGAGATCGTCGAGCCGGGGGACGTCGAGCCCGTGGTGCCGGGCGATGGCATCGCCGGTTTCGGCCGCCCGCACCAGGGGCGAACTGTAGACCGCATCGATCGCGTATTCGGCCAACCGCTCGCCCACCGCTTCGGCCTGGCGCCGACCCAGTTCGGTCAGCGGCGCATCCACCCCGTCGGCGATCGGCATGTTCTTGATGAACTCCTGCTCGCCGTGGCGAACGAACAGGATCTCGCACACATCGGACAGGTCGGCGATGAACGGGCTGCCCAGATCGACGGTACGGACGCGGGCCATGCTCAGCGCGACAAGATGTTGACGCCGGAGATGCCGGGGGCGCCGTACACGTGGGTGTAGGCCACCTTGGGGTCGCCGGGCACCTGCCGCGGTCCGGCATCGCCCCGCAGTTGCAGGACGTTCTCGTACACCTGACGCAGACCCGAGGCACCGACCGGCTCGCCGTTGGCCAGGCAGCCGCCATCGGTGTTGACCGGAAAGCGGCCGCCGATCTCGGTCTCACCGAGGGCGATCATTTCCTCCTGCTCGCCGTCCTTGCAGAATCCGTTCTCGGCCATGTGCATGATCTCGGCGCCGGTCTCGGTGTCCTGCAGTTGGGCCAGATCGACGTCGTCGGGCCCGATACCGGCCATCTCGAACGCGGCCTTGGAGGCATCGACGGTGGGGCCGACACCATGCTCGAGGGCGAGGTGCGGGGCCATCACTTCGAATGACCCGAACCGGCGAGACCGAACGACGGCGGCGTTCAAGAACACCGGGGTGTCGGTGTACTTGTGGGCATCGGATGCCTTGGCCAGGATCAGCGCCACGCCGCCTTCGCCCGGCGAGCAGAACATGTACTGGGTGAGCGGGTACGACAGCATCGCCGATTGGGTGATCTCTTCCTCGCTGAGCGGGCGGCGCCGCCAGGCCATCGGGTTCATCGAACCGTTCTTGAACGCCTTCACCCCCACCTTGGCCAGCGTGGAATCCGAGATGCCGTGCTCGTGCATGTAGCGGTTGATCTTCATGCCGAAGAACTGGGTGGTCAGGGCCAGACCCGATGCGCCGTACCAATCGGCCAAACCGTGCTTCTTGGTATCGATGCGGAAGGCTCCCCGCTCGTGTTTATCGAAGCCGATGGCGATACCCAGATCGAACATGCCCGACTTGATCGAGTTGTAGGCCGAGAACAATGCAGAGCCGCCGGTCGCGCAACCGTTCATGACGTTGATGAACTGCAGCCCGGTGAGACCGAGTTTCGACACCATGGTGTCGGCGGCGCCGGCCGCCTGGCTGCCGCCGAACGCGAACTGCATGTCCTTCCACTCGACCCCGGCGTCGGCCAAGGCCCGACGCACGGCGATGACGCCCTGGTCCATCCCCGACACGCCAGGGTGGCGACCGAATTCGTGCATGCCGATGCCGACGATGGCGATGTCTTCGTTGCTCATGCTGGGCCTTCGTTGCTCACAGGGATGCCGCCTTTGCGGTCGGGGCGAAGGCGAAGGTCACGACCTCGGCGCCGTCGTCGTTGGTGTACAGCGGCACGAGCACCAGTTCGAGCTCCATGCCGATCTCGAGTTCGTCGGGGTTGTTGACGGTGAGGCGAGATTCCACCTTCACCTGGCCCGGCAGCTCGACGTAGCCGACGCCGTAGGGCTCGAACGTCTTGGGATCGGCGTCGCCGGCGTAGGGTGGCGACTTCGGCGGATAACCCTGCACCGTCCAGGTCCACAACGTTCCGGTTCGGCCGAGCTCGACCGTCTCGGTCTCGCCGCCGCTGCAGCGAGGACACGTGTCCTGGACCGGGAACATGTGGTTGTCACAGTTCGTGCATCGACTGCCCAGCAGCCGAGGTTCATCGGCGGGCCAGGTGAATACGCCGGCTTCAACCGGCACCCGTTCGGACATGCACCGCAACATACCACTCGGTTAATTCCGTTCTCATTTCGGGCTAAGTTCCCGCCATGGGTGATGACCTCGACCAACTGCTCGCCGAGCGAGAAATCCGCCGGCGCCTGCTCGACTACTGCCGCGGGGTCGACACCGCGGACGCCGCGTTGGTGGCTTCGGCGTATCACGCCGACAGCTACGACGATCACGGCAGTTTCCAGGGCGACGGGCCCACCTTCGCCGCGTACGTCACCAATGCCGTGCGGGACCGATACGAGGCCACCCAGCATGTCATCGATCACGCCACGATCGATTTCGTCGACGACAACACCGCAGCCGTTGAGACCTACGTGGTGGCCCGCCACGTGCACCGCGACGAAGCCGGGCCGCTGCTCACGACGTTCGGGGGCATGTACCGCGACCGGTTCGAGCGGCGCAAGGGCGACTGGCGCATCGCCCGCCGCGAGGTTCTGCACAGCTGGGACAAGGTCGAGCGGGTCGAACCGGGCTGGCCGGCCGGGCACTTCGCCGAACGACCACGGGTGCAGTGACGCCGTCCGGGCCGGGTCTCAGTTCTGGAGAAACGCTCGGAGCCCGTCAGCGCACGCCTGGGCGTGCTCGATGCCATCGGTGGCCCAGGCGGCCTGGTTGCAGACCTCGACCCCCCACGGTGCGGTGGTTCCCGAGGCCTCCACGACCTCGACGAAACCGGCGACATCGAAATCACCCTGGCCGGGCGGCAGGCGGGTGCGAAGGCAATCGTCGTAGTAGCTGTCGAGTACCGGTATGGCCGGCCCGTCGCTGACCTGCACGCCCGTGATCAGCTCGCCGGGCACCGCCCGCAGGAGCTCGAGATCGGCGGCGCCGCGCTCGTGATGCCAGATGTCGAGGCAGACCCCGCCATTCGGTCGGGCCGCCGCCTCGACGATGGCCAGCGCGTCGGACGCATCGACGATGTTGGTGAACGGCAGAAACTCCAGACCGACGACGAGACCGTGCTCGGCCGCCCGGTCGCAGAGCGCGCCGAACGCCTGCCCGGCGTCATCCATCGAGCCGGCGTAGGGGCCGATGGCCTGCACGTAGCGGCTCTCGAATCGGTCGGCGATCCGCCACGCGGTGGCTTCCTGCTCGAGGTAGTCGTCGGTTCCGACGACCGCCGGATCACCCCAGCCCCGCAGGGCCTCGATCTCGGCCAGACCCACGCCGTGCGATTCCAGCAGCTCGGCCAGGCGGTCGGGCGCCCGGCCGTCGGCTTCGAGTCGCTGATAGTCACGGGTGTAGATGCCGATCGCGGCATAACCACCAGCCGCCGCGGCCCGAACCCGTTGCTCGATGTCGTGGTGGCGATCGAGCGTGAAGTGACACAGCACCAGATCGTCGTGGCCCAAGTCCCGAGGTTTGCGTGCCGTCGTCACCTCCGACAGTCTCGCGCGCGCCACGTCTCGCGCGAGGAGGACCCCATGGCTGAGTCGACGAACCGGTTGCAGGACAGGGTCGCGGTGATCACCGGCGGCGCGAGCGGCATCGGCGAGGGCACGGTCGAGCGGTTCGTGGCCGAGGGGGCCAGGGTCGTCGTGGCCGACCTCCAGGCCGAAGCGGGGCAGGCCGTGGCCGACCGCTTCGGTGACGCGGCGGTGTTCCATCGGACCGACGTTGCGGTCGAGGCCGATGTCGCCGGGGCGGTCGACCTCGCGGTGTCGACCTTCGGGCGGCTCGACATCATGTTCAACAACGCGGGGATCATCGGGGTGAAGGGCCGCCTGAGCGAGATGCCCACCGAGGAATGGTCCCGCACCATCGACATCTTGCTGCACGGCGTGTTCTACGGGCTCAAGCATGCGTCGCGGGTGATGATCCCGCAGGGTTCGGGCGTGATCCTGTCGACGGCGAGCACCGCCGGGGTCGTGGGTGGGTTGGCCTCGCACGCGTACACCACCGCGAAGCATGCCGTGATCGGCCTGACCAAGTCGGCGGCCAACGAACTCGGGCCCGACGGCATCCGGGTCAACGCCATCGCGCCGGGCAACACGGTCACCGCGATGACGGCCTCGATCACCCAGGGCGCCCCCGGCGACCACGACGCCACCGGACGCAAGATCGAATCGGGCAACCTGCTCGGCATCGCCGGCCAGCCGGCTGACATCGCCGCCGCGGCGGTCTACCTGGCCAGCGATGACGCCCGCTACGTGACCGGTCACTGCCTGGTGGTCGACGCCGGCCAGACCTCGAGCGGCCGGGCGCGGAACCGCTTCAACGGCTAGCGCAAGACCAGTTGGGGTTGACCAGCACCTTGGCCTGGCCGGTGCGGCCGTGGGCCAAGTCGTCGAGCGCGTCGGCGAGCCCATCGAGCCCGACGGTGAGGCTGTGCAGTTCGTCGAGCCGGACCCGGCCCTCGGCCATCGCCGTCATCACGTGGTCGAAGTCGGCATGGACGTAGGCGATCGAGCCGGTGACCGTGATCTCCTTCACCAACCAGCTCCCCGCGTCGATCGTGACCGGCTCGCTCGACAGTCCGATCAGACACACCGCGCCACCGCGCCGCGCCATGTCGACCGCCGCCTGCAGGGTGTCCGGCCGGCCGACGCACTCGTACACCACGTCAGCCCCGAGACCGCGGTCGCATCCGGCGATCGTGTCGGCCGCGTCATCGGGTTCGACCGCAGCATCGGCGCCGAGCGCGAGGGCCAGATCGCGCCGAGCGGCATCGGGTTCGACCACCACGATCGTGCCCGCTCCGCCATCGCGGGCCCATTGCATGGTGGCCAGGCCGATCGGCCCCGCGCCTTGCACGACGGCGAGGTCGCCGTCGCGCAGCCGGCTGCGGGCCACCGCGTGATAGGCGATCGTGGCCGGTTCGACTTGCGCGAGCTGTTCGTCGGTGAGCGCATCGTGCGCTCGGATGACCCGCTGGGCGCTCACCGCCAGCTGCGGCGCAAAGCCACCGTGGGGTGGGGCGAGCTCATCGCGGCCCCGGGCGAAGCGGAAGGCGGTCTCGCAGTACCGGGCGTGTCCGGCCGAGCAGGCATCACAGGTGCCGCAGGCCGGAGGCAGTCCAACGACGACGCGATCCCCCTCCTGGAGCGAATCGACCTCGCCGCCCACGGCCGAGACGACACCGGCCCATTCGTGGCCGCAGATCGCCGGGGTGTACGGCCGGCCCGATTCGAAGGCGTGGACATCGGTGCCGCAGATGCCACAAAAGGAGACATCGACCACGACGCCGCCGGGGGCAGGGGTGGGGGCCGGGAACTCGAGCAACTCGACGGTGCGAGCCCCCGTGATCAGTGCGGCACGCATGCGGCACCATACCAAGCGGTTGATTACGCTCGAACAATGGTGTTCCGCCCGACCCGTGGTGATGCTCCGGCCCGGCTCGGCGCCGACATCGGCCTTCCTCCGGTGGGGGGCGCAACGCTTTCCGCCGGGGTGTACCGCGACGCAACCCGCTTCGAACTCGAACGCACCCGGGTGCTGCGCCAGTCCTGGATGATCGCCGGCCGATCGAGCCAGATCGCCGACCAGCACGACTGGTTGTTGTACGAGGGTCACGGCGAGACCGTCATCGTCAGCCGGCAGGCCGACCGGTCCGTCGCCGCATTCCACAACGTGTGCCAGCAC
>JABDJW010000046.1 GCA_013002375.1 Acidimicrobiales bacterium
GTGTTCGGGATCGTCGACGCGGTCGAGCAACAGCGGGGCCAGCCAGTAGTACTTGATCGCCGCGGTGTGCATCCCGAGCCGCACCGTTTCGGCATCGCCCGACCAGCCGGCACTGACCAGGCCCTCGAGGTACGCATCGAACACCGAGGCCTCGAGTTCGGGCAGGCGGTCCGACGGCACCAGCAGGTCGAGCACGGCATCGGGGATCAGATTGCCGATGTCCTCCCCGACCGAGCCGTCGCCGACGAAGGCCCAGTCGAGGAAGGCCGGCTCGCCGGATGTTTTCATCACGATGTTGTTGGGCCACACGTCGAGGTGGGCAACCACCCGGGGCAACGACTCCGACTGCGCCAACAGGGTCTCGAGGTTGTCGAGCATGGCCCTGAAGTCGTCCCGAATCGAGGCCGGCCAGCAGGCAGCGATGAGCGGATGATCCCAGCGGGCATCGTCCTCGTAGTTCCGCAGAGCGGCCGGCTTCGAAGCGCTGTACGTGCGCAGGAATCGCCTGCTGAGCCAGGGCGGTCGGGGCGAATCGGCGCGCCCCTGCGAACGGCCCAGCACCCTCGCCGTCTCGGCCAACATCGCAACGCTGAGATCGCGGCCCGTCGAGCCCTCGACCCGTTCGAGCCACAAGGCGACCGAACCATCGTCGAGATCGATCGCGCCGTAGAAATCCGGCGCGCCGAGACCGATCTGCGCCGGAAATCCACTCCGGTACACCTCGAGCTCGCGCCGCCAATAGTTGAAATGGCCGGGGTCGTCCGATGCCGCCCAGTGTTCGGCCCCCGAACCGGTCGGGGTGAGCACCTTGCGCACCGCGCTACCACCAGCCCATTCGATGCGGTGCAGATCCTCGGTGACGGCATAGATCGTGTTGTGGGTGAGGCTGGTGACGACCGCGTCGGCCAACGCCAAACCCAGGGTGGCGCCCTCGGTGATCAGGACTTCGCGCGACAGGTCACGGTCGGCGCTCGGCCGGTCGGCCTCCACGCTCGGGTCAGACCTGGTGCGTCGAGGCCAAGGCCCGGAGCTGAGCCACGTGGTCGGCAATGTGGCCGGGCAGGAAATCGAGAATCGAGCGAACCGAGACCTCGCCGTCGAACTCGTGCACGCCGATGCGATCGAGGTCGGAACTCTCGATGCTCTCCACCTGACTGCGAAGGTACTGATGCGTCCACACGAGACGATCGAGCGCCTCGGTGAACGACGTCGAGCGGTACCGCTGGACCCGCTGCGGTTCGTCGGTGACGAAGTCGCCGAAGCTCGGCATGTCGAGATCTCGGATCACCTTGATCCTGGCCCCGAATACCGTGGCCGAATCGGCGAGATGGCCGGCGACTTCCTGGGCCGCCCAATCGAGTTCGTGGACGTAGTCCTTGAAGTGCCCTCGGCTCACGAGCTGCTGGTAGGACCGTGTGTTCAGAGAAGAATCGGCGAAGCCGCGATCGCCGATTCGCCGCACTGCTTCCACCGCTCGTTGATAGGCGGTGTCGATCTGGTCGACGGTCGCCAAAAGGAATTCGGCTACTTCCACGGCTACGAAGCTAGCCCCGGGCAACGGTCAGCACTTGGATGCACGTGCCGTCTACCATGAGGCCGTGAGCGTCGACAAAGTACTGCTGGCCGCCCCGCGTGGGTTCTGCGCCGGCGTCGAGATGGCCATCAAGGCCTTGGCCTGGATGGTGCGGGCCTTCGAGCCGCCGGTCTACTGCTACCACGAGATCGTGCACAACCAGTTGGTCGTCCAGCGCTTCGAGGCCCTCGGTGTCATTTTCGTCGACGACATCGGCGATGTCCCGGCAGGCTCGGCCGTGATGCTCTCCGCCCACGGCTCGGCGCCCGAGGTCGTCGCCCAGGCCGAGGCGACCGGCGGCTACGTCGTCGATGCGGTGTGCCCGCTGGTCACCAAAGTGCATCATGAGGTCAAGGTACGGGCCAGCAAGGGGTACCAGATCGTCTACGTCGGGCATGAGGGTCACGAGGAGGCGGTGGGCACCATGGCGGTCGCCCCCGACTCGATCCATCGCGTCGAAAGCCCGGCCGAAGTCGATGCCCTGCCACCGATCGAACAACCGGTGGCGTTGCTGGCGCAAACCACGCTGAGCCATCGCGACTGGGAGGGAGTCCTCGACGCCACTCGTGAACGCTTCCCCGACATGTGGATGCCGGGCCGCAGCGACCTGTGCTTCGCAACCACCAACCGGCAGTCCGCGCTGATGGAGATCTCGCCCCGCTGCGACGCCGTCGTCGTCATCGGGTCGGCGAACTCCTCCAACACCGTTGCGCTGGCCAAGTTGGCCACCGAATCCGGCTGTCCGCGCGTCTACCGGGTGAACAGTGCCGAGGAAATCCCCGACGATCTCACCGGCACGGTCGGCGTGACCGCAGGTGCTTCGGCCCCGGAGGAGCTGGTTGCGGCCGTGATCGAACGATTGGCCCCCAGCGATGGCGTGACCGAGATCACCATCACATCCGAGGACGAGTATTTCCCGCCGCCCCGCAACCTGCGCGATCTTCTCACTGCGATCGACAGCTACGCCGCGCTGGCCCTCGGCGGTCCGGTCGACAATCGGCCTGCGGTCAACGACCGCCAGCTCCATGCCAGTCAGGTTCTGGCCAACCTGGCCTAGCGTCGTTCACTCGGCTGGCGCATGCCGCTATCTCGCGAGCGCGAGCGCTTCGTCGTACAGTTCCTGAATCCGGCCCCGCAGCATCTCGGTGTGACGCTTCACCGCCTTCCGGGGTACCCGACCATTGACTTGCTCCGGCGGCGGGATCGGTGGCCCGATCACGAACACCATCTTCCGGGGGAACACGAACTTGGCCCCGCGCGGGAGAGCCTTGTCGGTACCGGCGATGCCCATCGGCACAATGGGAACCTGGGCTCGCCCGGAGACGAACGCAGCACCGTCCTGCATGTGCTCGGCTTGCACGATCAGCCCATCGCGCCGAGTTCCCTCGGGAAACATCACCAGCGGCTCACCGCGCTTGAGCAACCCCTCGGCGGCCCGGATCGCCTGCCGATCCGCTTCACCGCGCTGCACCGGAAACCCGCCCATGCAGTTGAGAAACCAAGCACCGAAGCCGGCCTTCTTCCACATGGTCTCCTTGCCCATGAAGCGCATGATCCGAGGGGTGATCGCGGTCGCCACCGGAGTGTCGATGTAGCTGCGGTGCACCGGGCACAGGATGAAGCCCCCGGTGCGCGGGATGTGGTCGCGGCCGTGGACCTCGGCCCGGAAGTACAGCTTCATGAGGCCGCTGAACAGGAAGCGAAGGGTGCGGTAGAACGCCCGATGGCCCCGGTTCATGATCCCGCCCATGCTGCTGTAGGCCGGTTTGCTGTCGGTCATCGCCGCCATCATGGCATCAGCGCCACCACGGCGTCGACGACCTGATCGATCGTGAGATCGGAGGTGTCGATCACCACTGCACCATCGGCCTCGGTGAGCGGGCTGGCCGCCCTGGTCGAGTCGATCGTGTCGCGACGGGCCAAGTCAGCCGCAATGGCCTCGACGTCGGCACCGCCCACCTCTTTCGAACGTCGTGCCGCGCGCACCTCGGGCCGAGCATCGAGGTAGACCTTCACCGGCGCGTCGGGAAACACGACCG
>JABDJW010000364.1 GCA_013002375.1 Acidimicrobiales bacterium
ATAGCCGGGCAGGTAGCGCTCGTTGACGTGCGCGGTGTTGATGCTCTCGACGGTGGCTTCCTCGCGTGCCCACAGCGTGGTTTCGCAGTTGTGGGCGCAGAGGTGTGCGACCGTGGTTCCCCACGAGCCGCCTCCGAGCACGGTCACCCGGATGTCGAATGGCTTGTCGGCATGATCGCTCATGCTCCGAACGTAGCCTTGCGGGCCTTGATTGGCCCAGCGGCTGCTCGGTTGTGGGTCAGGCGTGGTCGATGCAGCGATCGGTCGCCGGCAGGACCTCGAGCCGCTCGGCGCTGATCGGCTTGTCGCAGACCGAGCAGGTGCCGTAGGTGCCTTCGTCGAGCCGGGCCAGCGCCTTCTCGACCAGCTTCAGCTGGGCCTCGAGGGTGTCGGCCAGGACTCGGTGCTCGCCCTTTTCGGACGCGACCTGGCCGCGGTCGGCAAAATCGTCGTCGAAGTCGAGATCGATTTCGCCCCCCACGGTGAGCTCGTCGATTCGTTCGAGGAGGTGGGCCCGTTCCTTCTCGAACTCGGCTCGGATCTCGGCATGCTTGTCAGCCACGCATTGCACGGTAGCGCGTCCGGCGGTCCGGGCCGATGACGCTGCCCCCGGCGAGGGACGCGCGACCGAATCCGGCGCGGCGTAGTTTGGTGGCGATGAGGAGCACCGCATGACGACCGACCCCAGCGACGTACCGCCGATCGACGATTGGAATCGGCTGCTCGAAGGCAAGGTTGCGGTCGTGACGGGAGGTGGGGCCGACGGGATCGGTGGTGCCATCGCCGAGCTGTTCGCGGCCCACGGCGCAGTGGTCGAGATCGCCGAGATCGACGCGGATCGGGCCGCCGCGACGGTCGATGCCATCACTGCCGCGGGCGGCTCGGGCCGGGCCCACCTCGTCGACGTGCGGACCGAGGAAGGGGTGGCTGAGCTGCGCTCTGGTGTGCTCGACGAGCACGGCGGCATCGACGTTTTGGTGAACAACGTGGGCGACTACCGGCCGCTGGTCCGGTTCGCCGACTCGGGCCCCGAATCGTGGGAGGCCATGTACCGCATCAACCTGTGGCACCTGTTCGCCGTGACCCAGGCATTCCTCGATCCGATGATCGAGCGCGGGGGTGGCTCGATCGTGAACGTGCACTCGGTCGAGGGCATGCGGGGCTTTCCGGGCGAGCCGGTCTATGCCTCGATGAAGGCCGCCGCCGCGCACTTCACCACTTCGTTGGCGGCCGGCTACGGCCGGAAGGGCATCCGGGCCAACGGCATCGGTGTCGACCTCACCCAGACCCCGCAGGTCGACTACGTCACCGGGTATGAAGACCACGCCGAAATGTGGGAAGCGTGGGCGCCCGTCGGTCGTTTGGGCTGGCCGGCCGACCAGGCGCGGGTTGCGCTGTTCCTGGCCTCGGACATGTCGGCCTATGTGACCGGCCACAACGTGCCGGTCGATGGCGGCACCAAGGCCGGGGGTGGTTGGTTCTTCAGCCCGGGTGCCAAGCGGTTCGTGAACCGACCGAAGACCCTGTGACCCACGCGGTGACTGGTCGGCCACCGCTTGTCCTGTGCAGCGGCACGGCGGTGGTGCGGGATCTCGGGCTGTGGGTGGCCGAAGTCGATGGTGTGGTGCAGTCGGTTCTCTCGACCGACGGGCGCGACGAGGCGCTGGCTCTGGCCGTGCAGCTCGGTGCCCGGTCGATCACGGTCGTCGAGACCGGCGCCGGTCGCGACATGCCCACCCTTGTGCCACACGAGCGAGCGCCCGATGGCGTGCTGCCGCCCGACCTCGACCCGGCTCGCATTTACGAAGTGCAGTTGGCTGACACGTTGGCCGAGCCGGGGCCCGATGTGCGCGACGAATGCATGACCCAGCGCCAACTACCGGGTCATGGTCACGGCGAGTTGCGTCGGCGGATCGCGGCGCTGGCCGAGCTCGGCCCGCTCCCGCCGATCGGTGTCGAGGTGTTCGGTGCCGTGCTCGCCGCCCACGCCCCGACCGAGGCGGCCCGGCTCGCCTTCGAAGCGGCGAACCAGGTGCTCGACGCGGCCGGCCTGCCGCCGCGCCGGTAGGTTGGGGCCGGCATCCCCGACACGGCGCTCGAGATCACTGCTACCAGCGCCTTGGCGAGCTGTCCATGCTCGCGGGAACAGCGAGGCCGCTCGCTAAGGTCGAGGTATGACCACTGGGACCCAGCGACAGCCGGCGATCTACCTGCCGCACGGCGGCGGTCCCTGGCCGTTCATGCATGACCCGAACGGTCAGTACGACGGTCTTGCCCGCTACCTGCGTGATGTCCCGGGCTCGTTGCCCCAGACCCCCAGCGCGGTGCTCGTCATCACGGCCCACTGGGAGGCGCCGACCTTCACGGTCGGGTCGGGGGCCCAACCGGAGCTGATCTACGACTACGGCGGGTTTCCGCCCCACACCTATCAGCTCACCTACCCCGCGGCCGGCGCGCCCGCCATCGCCGCCCGGGTCGCCGAACTTGCGACGCAGGCCGGCATCGACGTTGTGCTCGACCCCGACTACGGGTGGGACCACGGCGTGTTCGTGCCGATTGCGGTGAGCTGGCCCGATGCCGACGTCCCCGTCGTTGCGGTGTCCCTCAAGCAGGGGCTCGACCCGGCCGAACACATTGCGTTCGGCGCGGCGATCGAGCCGCTCCGCGACGAAAACGTCGTGATCATCGGATCCGGGCTGAGCATCCACGACCTCAGCTTCCGGATCACCGCAGCCCAGGCGACCGACTTCGACCAGTGGTTACAGGAGACGATGCATACACCTTCGGCGGGGCGGGCGGCACGGCTCGCGGGGTGGGCCGACGCACCATCGGGTCGCACCGCGCATCCGCGGGAGGAGCATCTGTTGCCGCTCATGGTGGTGGTCGGCGCCGGCGGAAGCGATCCGGTCGAACGGACCTACGACGACCTGCTCTTCGGTCTCGACACCGCGGCATACACCTTCGGCTGAGAATCGGGCGAGCGCGCTACGCGGAGATTCGGGGGCCGGTCGCGGCCGCGGTGATCTCGGCCAACTGGCGCTCCAGCGCCGGTGTGAGATCGCCGTGGCTCTCGCCGGTCTCGTGGCAGTCTTCGATCGCCGCATCGACAGCAGACGGATCGCCGATGAGGCCGCTCGGCTTGATCCCCATGTCGGAGGCAATGTCCAACAGGGTGGCGAGGACCTGCGGGTCGAGATGAGCGCCTGCGCCTTCGACCATGTGGTCGAGCGCACGCTGGGGACTCCAGCCGGGACGGTAGGCCCGGTCGGTGGTGAGGGCATCCCACACGTCGGCCACTGCGGCGATTCGGGCCAGGATCGGAATGTCCTGGCCACTGAGGCCGTCGGGGTAGCCGGCCCCGTCGAGCCGTTCGTGATGGTGGCGAATGATCGGCAGGCACGGGGTCAGCACTTCGTGCGCGGCGGCGAGCTGACACCCGAGATCCGGGTGCGTGTTGATGATCACGCGCTCTTCTGCGGTCAGGCTCCCCGGCTTGTTGAGAATCTCATCGGGGATGCCGAGTTTGCCGATGTCGTGCAGGTAGGCCCCTTGGGCCAGGACGCGGAGCCGGTCGGCGTCGAGGCCCATCCGAACGCCGATCGACACCGCCAAGGCGGCGGTGCGGGCCGAGTGGCCATGGGTGTAGGAGTCGCGGTCTTCCATCGCTTCGACGAGGTGACGGAGCGGGGTGGGGTAGTTCTGCGCAATGTGGGTGAGGGGATCGTCGTCGAACGCCGATTCGAGCACCGTTGCCGCCGTCCGCGTCGTCCGCCATCGGGTGAACACCGCATACGCCGTTCCGGCGAAGCCGGCCAGGAGGCAGCCGTGGTAATCCCAC
The DNA here is from genome assembly GCA_013002375.1 of Acidimicrobiales bacterium. GTDB lineage: Bacteria > Actinomycetota > Acidimicrobiia > Acidimicrobiales > SHLQ01 > JABDJW01. The sequence goes on from JABDJW010000364.1 coordinate 3,839, forward strand.
CACGAGAGCCGCCACAGTTGGCCGAAGTGCATGGACACGACGGCCGCCGCGGTCATGATCGCGGCGATCGACAACGAGGCCTGGACGATGTCGAGCCCCAAGCGGAAACGGCGCCAATACAACCAACTGACCGGCAGCATCAACGCAATCGTGGCGTAGGTGCTCGCATTTCGAAGCCCCGCTTCGTTGGCGATCATCTCGGATCCGTGGAGGCTGGTCGGTGAGATCGAAACCACCGCGGTGAGAACGGCGCACCCGAGCCCGACGGCGGTCAACGTGACGACCGGTCGATTGCCGACCGAGCGCAGCGCTCGCTTCGACCAGTTGGTCGCGGCCAACGTGAGGCTGACGGCGAAGATCAACAGCGCGAGGTAAGGCAGTCGGG
>JABDJW010000366.1 GCA_013002375.1 Acidimicrobiales bacterium
GTAGCCGGCGGGCGGCGGAGCGCTGACCGAGCGTTCGATCAGATGGGCGACGCCGGCCAGCCGATCGGCGGGATCGGTGCCCGCATACAGCAGAAGCTGCGGCTTGGTCTGGGAGAAGACATCTTCCGCGGTCGGCAATCGGTAGGCCGCGCCGATGCTGGGAACGGCGAGCGATTCGGGCACCGCGCCGGCGGCGAGGGCGTCGGCCACCGTCGGGTATCGGGTGGCGTTGGCGACGATGACATCGATGCCCGCCGACAGGTGCAGGCACTCTGTGTCGGTGAGGGTTCCGGGGCCGTCACACCACCAGGGTTGCTGGGCATCGGCCTGTAGGGAGCGGCCGGCCGCCGGATAGTACAGGCAGCCTGTCGCCACCAGGGCCAATACCGTCAGTGCGGCCACCATCCGCCGCGTCTGAGAACCAATCGTCGTCGCCACGTCGCGCCCCTTTCACCCCGGCTCAGCGCCGGACTCCGCTGCTGTCACCTTGCCACGCCCGACCGCCTCGCACCTAACGGTTCACCACAGGCGGTACAGGCAGTAACCGCCCTCGACGAAGCCGTACAGCGGCCATACCCCCCAGACCACGATCCAGTACCAGAGCGTGTTCTCCCGGAAGCCCAACTCGCGGTCCCAGATGAAGAAGAAGATCGCGGTGTACCAGAACGGCACCGACGCCATGAGGGCCAGCAGAAAACCCCAGCGTTCCCCCAACAACATCCCGATGCTGCCCGCGATCTGCAGTGGTGCCCAGAAGAACGGATCGGCCCATGCCGATGACTGGTTGAACGCGAAATACGCCTTGGGATCGGTCGCCTCCGGCGTCCCGCCGTAGACGTTCTCGATCGTCCAATCCGCCTTGGGCCGGACGACCGCGATCAACTGAAGCGCGCCGAGCAACCCGATGAGACCAAGGCCCACGGTCGCGACGATCCAGGTTGTCGCCGTCACCGCCATGCCGTCACCCGACCGACTCCAGGGAACCAATCGCAGCGGCGATGGTGCCGGCCGCAACCAGTCCCCAGACGGCCAGCGCCGCGATTCCGACTCGAACATCGCGATCGCTACCGATTCGGAAGCCGTCGCGCCTCATCCGCAGGCGGGCGACGACGCCCCGGCCGGCGAAGTACAGGTAGCTCCCGCCCCCGACGAGCCCGAAATAGGTCCACCAGTCGTGGTCCGCGACCATGAGCACTCCGGCAACAGGCAACACCCAGAGGGTCCACGCGTCCCATGCGGCCTCGGCGCGGGTATCGACCCAGAAAAGTGGCTCCACGTCGGCTTCGGCCTCGGTGAGCCCGAAGCGAGCGGCGGGGCCCGGCGCGACGGCATTCACGACCTGCCCAACCCACGTCGGACCGGTCAACAGCACGACGACCACCCCCCAGGCAACCCGCATTCCCTCTCTCCTGGCTTCATGATGACGATCTGGTCCGCCGATCTTGGCGGTTCGAGTGGCACCCGACCAGGGACCAAAGACCGAATCCGGCGCGGACCAAGGGCCCTGGTGAGGCTGGAACCGGGCGCCGACAATCGGTGGTAGGCAGCCGAGCGGGAGGAGCACCGTGCGAACCCAGATGATGATCGGAACCCTCGTCGGCGCGGTCGCGCTGGCCGGTCTGGCGATCGCCACCGGCACGATCTGGTGGCTTGGCCTGTTGCGCGGAGCGGTGGCGATCATCGGCGCCATCGCGGTGCTGGCCATGGTCTACCGCTTCGTGATCAAGCCCTGGCACATCCGCTGGGGCGCCACGAATGAGGAGGTGGCGCGTACGATGCCGGGCGACCTGCTCTTTCCCGATGCCAGGCCGGCCACCCGCGCCATCACCATCGCCGCACCACCCGAGGCCGTGTGGCCTTGGTTGGTGCAGATCGGTTACGGCAAGGCCGGCTGGTACAGCTACGACTGGATCGACAACGACTTCCAACCCAGCGCGGACCGGATCATTCCCGAGTACCAGCACCTTGCCGTCGGCGATCGCATTCTCATGACACCAACCCTGGGCTTCGTGGTACGCGAGCTCAGCCCGGGCCACTCGATCGTGAGCACGATGGAAGACGAACAGGTCAGCTGGTGCTTGGCCCTGTATCCCACCGAGCCCCGCTCCCCCGGCGGCGAGCGCGGCACCCGTCTCGTCAGCCGGTGGCGACCCGAATTCGAACTCACGCCGAGCACTCTCTTGCTGACCGTTATCAGCGAACCCGGCACCTTCATCATGGAACAGAAGATGCTGCGCACCATTCGCGATCGAGCCGAAGGGACCGAGCGAGTTCGGCGCCCGAAGTGGGCCTTTCGTGGCCGGACGACGGGCCGCGTGCCAGCACGATGACCAGCCGGCGGGTCGTCGTGACCGCCAACACATTGTGCCCTCAGCGGGCCACCGTGTAGCAATGGGCAGCGGAACTGCACGAAAGCAGCGCAAAGGGGCGAACAATGGCGCAACAGTACTCGACCACGAGCAGAGGGATCCAGAAGTTGCGAACGGTACGGCTGCGGCTCGCAGTTGCCGCCGTTCTCACCTTGCTTCTCGTCGCGGCGTCGTTGGGCTCGGCCGCGCAAGCGAGCAGCACGACGTCTCGGGCAATGGCCACGCCGGCCGCCTGCGAAGGGCTGTCGACAGTTGACACGGCCGCAACGAACCGAGGCCGAGAGGAACGCCCGGCGCCCCATGGGCTCACCAAGCGATGTTTGCGGCTGAACCAGATCCAAGTGATGGGAACCCACAACAGCTACAAGCTTGACACGACTCCCGAAATCCTCGACGCGCTGGCCTTCCTCGACCCGGCGCTGGCGTCCGAGCTCGAGTACCGACACGTCCCCTTGGCCGAGCAGTTCGACCAACAGGGCATTCGCCAGATCGAGCTCGATGTGTTCGCCGACCCCGAAGGCGGCCTGTTCAGTCAGCGGGTCGCGCTCGATGCGTTGGATCTCCCCAACGAAACGCCACCGGAGCTCCTCGAGCCGGGTATGAAAGTGATGCACGTGCAAGAGGTCGACTTCAACACGAGCTGCCTGACGTTGGTGCTGTGTCTGGAGCAGGTCGAGGCCTGGAGCGACGCCCATCCGCGCCACCTGCCGATCGCCGTCCTGGTCGAACTCAAACAGGCCGCCATCCCGGACCCCCTGAACCTCGGCTTCGTGACGCCGTTGCCCTTCGGCACGACCGAGCTCGATGCCCTCGACGCCGAGATCCGGTCGGTGTTCGGCCGCCACGATCTCATTACGCCCGACGACGTGCGGGGCGACTACGCCACGCTCGAGGACGCAGTGCTGGCCGGCCACTGGCCCAATCTGTCCCGAGCCCGGGGCAAGGTGATCCTGCTGATGGACAACAGTGGGACGGTGCGGGATCTCTACCGGGCCGACCGGCCGTCGCTGGAGGGCCGTCCTATCTTCACCAACGGCGTGCCGGGCGAAGCCGATGCCGCGTTCGTCAAGGTCAACGAGCCGCGCGGCAACGAGGCCTACATCCAGGACCTCGTCGCCGCCGGCTACGTCGTTCGTACCCGGGCCGACTCACCCACCAACGAAGCCCGATCGGGCGACACCACCCGCTTCGAAGCTGCGATCGAGAGCGGCGCCCAGTGGATCAGCACCGACTATCCGGTTCCGGGCCGCAGTGAGTTCAGCGACTACGTCGCCCAACTCACCGACGGCCATCCCGCGGTGTGCAATCCGGTGAACACCGGACCCCGATGCGTCAACGCCAACCTGGAACGGCTCCGCTAGCCGTCATCCCATGTCGATGCATTCCGACACCTGCACGGTGTGGCCGCCGGCCAGTACCGGCGAACCCTCCGCGATCTTGGTCGCCGCCGCCAGGTCGGGGGCACTGACTATCGTGTAGCCCGAGAGCGTGGCGGGCGCATCGGTCGGTCCGTCGGGGCCCACGCCGGCCGAGTGGGAGATCGGAGCACCACCATCGACCAACCCGGCGCCGATATCGGCGTACCAGGCCCCCCAGGCTGCCATCGCTTGTTCCTGCTCGGCGGGGTCCTCGGGCATGTCGAGTGCGCCGTGAAAGGTCAGCAGATAGTTGGGCATGATCGTGTACCTCCAGATTCGCCGCAGGCCGGTTGCCCACGGGTACTCCTAGGACGAACAAGCTTCGCCAGAGTCGACCGGTTCGTCGAGATTCTTCCCTCCCGCCCCTCGTCAGGCGTCGACGGCCAGGATGAAGCGGTCACCGTCGAACCGGCCGTCGAGCGCCACGATTCCATCCGTCCATCGCACACCCTGCTCGGACTGCAGCTCGACGGTCAGATCATCCGGGTTGGCGATGACGACCGCAGGGTTTCCGCATTGCGGTGGGAACGACTCCATCAGCACTGCGCAGAGCCGGGCCCCCTGTTGATCCCACACGACGAAGCCCTCCACCACGGCCTCGCGCGCCCCTTCCCCATCGAAGAGGTCCTCGACACCGATTGGCTCGCCCGGGTCGGCGCTCGTGGTCGTGGCGTCGGGTTCGTCGGCGTCGCTCCCGCAGGCCGACGCAACCAGCGTCAGTGCGAAAAGGGCCATCACGACCCGCGGAATCAGTGTCTTCTGCATGGTCTTCTGCATCGTCTTCTGCACGGTCTTCTGCATGATTCCACCCTGACCGCCCGGGCCGGGACCGAGTAGGTACCGAAGTCCTTTCTGATCAGGGTCGTTCGGCGAGGAGACGTTGGTGACCTACGGCTCTAGCCACCCGAGGCGGCACCCGCCACGGTGCTACCGATGAACGAGCCGGCCCGATCGCTGCCTGCCCTCCTGCGGACCGGCGACTACCCATCGGGTTGGCTGCGGGCCGACGTGATCGCCGGGCTGACGGTCGCCGCGATGCTGGTGCCGCAGGCGATGGCCTATGC
>JABDJW010000086.1 GCA_013002375.1 Acidimicrobiales bacterium
CCTTCGATGCGGCCAAGTTCCGGTCATTCACCCAGGACGCCATGGCGGCCGGCCAAGGGGCCGACTGAACGAGTTCGCCGACCGGCTACCCGTTGACCAGCGTGGCGACCAGCCGCATCTCGATCGAGCGGCGAATGACGCCGTCCATCGCGGCGCGGGCCCGCCCGCACCAGGCAGACGAGTCGACGTCGGCCCGTGCTTCGTCGAGCAACGCAGCCATCACCTGACCGGCCTGCGCGATCGTCGGTGTGGCGTCAGCCGGCGGGAGCGCGATGGTCGAGCCACCGATGGCGGCTCGAGCTGCGGCGTCGTCGCCATCTTCGAGCGCCTCACACGTTCGATGCAACGAGATGAACAGCTGCTCGAGCTCGGGTTCGCCGACGAGAGCGGCCGCACCGTGCCCCACGCCGAGGGTGTCGAACACGTACCCCTGATCGGGGCCCATGTCGGTGCGGATGTACCACTGCTGGTCCTCGTCGTAGAGGAAGGCCCAGATGTCGTTGACGCTCGCCCTTTCGTCACGTTCGAGGAAGCCGTCGACGGGTAGCCCATACCGAAGCTGATGGCGGGGCGCGTCGAGGGTACGGCGATCCATCAGGGCCAGCGGCTGCACCGGCGCATGCAGCGGAATCCACAGGTTGAGCAGGAAGGTGTCGGAATCGTCGTTGCGGCCGTCGGGCGAGATGTGGCGAAACAGGTCGGGGGCGCCGCCGTGCATCATCTGGCGCAGCGGGGTACCGAAGACGTCCTGATCGCCGTGGACGTACTGGGCGCTGTCGTGCCCGTTGGCCCCGTCGATCCCTCCCGGGTTCACGTTCAGCCCATTCGGGCCGGCTCGTCGGGTGAAGAGGCCATCGTCGACCACGTAGTCGATCCGGAGCGACTTGCCACCAGCCAAGCCGAGGACCACTCCGGAGAGGCTCTCGCGGATGGCCAGCGCGGCCTCATCGGAGAGGTGATCGGCTTCGCGCACGGTGGCCAGGGTGCGCTGAAGCGATGGCAGACCGGACAGATCGACGGTTTCGAACCCCGCTTCCTCGAGCCCGGGCTCGACGACATGAGCGGCGGCGAGATCGCGCAGGTCACACCGGCGCGTGTCCCCCGGCTGGTCGGCTTGGACCGGTAGCGCCCGCAGCAGCCCGGGCCGCTCCTCGTCGGGAATGACATCGTCAGGTCGGGTGAACGTCAGTGATCCGTGCACGCCTGAACGGTAACCCTGGGCCCATCGACCACGCAATGGATTCCTCGGCGGGCCGGCGCGACCCGAGCATTGGCCAGGAGGGATCCGGCCACTAAGGTCGGCGCAACACCACCCGGTATCGACGGCGAGTATCGACGCCGGAATCGACGGTGGTGGCGGGAGTGTGGTCGCTGTGAGCAGCGCCTTGATCGTCGACGGACTTCGCAAGCGCTACGACGGCTTCACTGCGGTCGACGGCCTGTCGTTCAAGGTCGATGAGGGCGAGATCTTCGGCATCATCGGCGCCAACGGCTCGGGCAAGACCACCACGGTCGAGTGCGCGCAGGGACTCCGCCTCGCCGACGAAGGATCGGTCCGGGTGTTCGGGCTCGATCCGCAGACCGATCGCACGCAGCTCCGCAGCGAAGTGGGAAGCCAGCTCCAGGAATCGGAACTGCCCGATCGGTTGCGGGTGTGGGAAGCCCTCGATCTCTTCGCCTCGATCTCGCCGGGATCAGCCGACTGGCCGGAACTGCTCGATGAATGGGGCCTGACCGAAAAGCGTGATGCTGCGTTCGCGAGCCTGTCGGGCGGCCAGCGCCAACGGCTGCTGGTCGCGCTGGCACTGGTCAACCGGCCCCGCCTGGTGTTCCTCGACGAGATGACGACCGGCCTCGATCCCGCCGCCCGCCGGGTGGCGTGGGATCTGATCGATCAGATCCGCGCCCGCGGCACCACGGTCGTGCTCGTCACGCACTTCATGGACGAAGCCGAACGGCTGTGCGATCGCCTTGCGGTGTTCCGGAGCGGCCGGATCATCGCGGAGGGCTCCCCGGCCCAGCTCGTCGCCGAGTACGCCGGCGACGCGTCGGTGCGGTTCAGCACCGACCAGACCGACCTGTCGTGGTTGGCCGACGCGCCGGGCGTGACCGCGATTGATCGAGCCGGATCGCGGGTGACTGTCCAGGGCACGGGGCCACTGCTGGCCCATACCGCCGCGGCGCTGGTGGCCCACGGCATCGCACCCGTCGATCTCGAGGTCGAGCGCAAGTCGCTCGAAGATGCGTTCTTGGCCCTCACCGACGGCGAGGAGCCGGAGTGAAGGCACTCAAGAAGCTGACCTGGATCGAGCTGAAGCTGTTCACCCGCGACCCGTTGAGCCTGGTGTTCACGCTGGCCTTGCCGCTGTTCTTCCTGATCGTGCTCAACGGGGTGTTCGGCAACGAGCCCGAGGTCGATCCGGTCGAGGACGTCTGGCGGGGCGTAGGACCGGCCGACTACTACGTGCCGGCCTACCTGGGCCTGGTCATGGCGGCCATCGGTGTGCTCAGCATGCCGGTGCGGCTGGCCAGCTACCGCGAAAGCGGCGTGCTCCGCCGGTTCCGGGCGTCGGCCATGCCGCTGTGGTCGATCCTGGGCTCGCAGATTCTCATCGCCATGCTCACCGCCGTGTTCGGAGCGATCTCGATCACGATCGCCAGCACCTTGATTTATGGCACCGAGCTACCGAGCGAACCCTTTCTGTTGATCCCCGCGTTCTTCTTGGCCGCGCTCAGCTTCTCCGCGCTCGGCGTGTTCCTCGGTTCGGTCCTGCCCACGTCCCGATCGGCCCAGAGCGCCGGCATCATGCTGTTCTTCGTGATGTTCCTGCTGTCGGGCTCCGGCCCGCCGCCCGACGCCCTGACCGGCGCGATGCGCGGCGTCAGCCGGGCCTTGCCGCTCACCCACGTCGTCCTGCTCCTGCAGGACCCCTGGCTCGGGTTCGGCTGGCACGTCAGCGCGTCGATCGTCGTCCTGGCGGTCCTCGTCGCCTCGGTGTTGTTGTCGATCCGGTTCTTCCGCTGGGAATAGCGTGATGTTGCGCTGAAGCAGTTCAGTCCGTACGTCTCGACGGCTTGTCGGGCTTCTTGGGCAGATGCCGGAGGCCCATCCAGCCCAGGGCGGCCAGGTGGGCCGCGACCTCGTCGACCGCGATCTTCGGGTTCTCCCGCCACCAAACGGCGACGAAGGTGATCATCCCGATCAGAGCCTGCGCATAGATCGGCGCCGCCTTGCGGTCGTACCCGGCCGCTTTGAACTCGGACGCGAAGACCTCACCGACCCGATCGCCGACCTCGGCCAGCAGGTTGGCCAGCCCATGATTGGCCGGTGCGTCCCGGTGCAGAACCGCGAACCCATCGGGGCGGTCCTTCACGTACTCGAGAAAGGCCAGCACGGCGCCTTCGAGTCGTTCTCGCGGTTCACCCTGCGAGATGGCCTCACCGATCTGGTCGATGACGTATTCCATCTCGCGATCGACCACGACGGCGTAGAGGCCTTCCTTGCCCCCGAAATGCTCGTAGACGACCGGCTTCGAGATCTTGGCCCGCTCGGCGATCTCTTCGACCGAAGCACCGTCGTAGCCCTTCTCGGCGAACACCCGCCGACCGATATCGATCAGCTGCGATCGCCGTTCGCCGGCCGACAGCCGCTTCCGGGAAGCGCTCATCGGCCCCCGCCGTCGGCCCACCAGGCTGTGTCACGCGTCATCTTGACCAACATACTACGGCACCGTAGGTTACGGTTCCGTAGGTTGATGATTCCAGCTGACTCCAACACCACCTGACTCCGCTCCCAGACTTCGAGAAGGAACCACCATGCCCACACTCACACCAATCGAGAACGTCCGGCTCGAGACGATCTCGCTGCACGGCCACGAGGTCGCCTACTGGCGCGGCGGATCCGGTCCGGCCCTCGTCCTCCTCCACGGTATGGCCGGCGAGGCCACGACCTGGCAGCCCATCCTCGAACGCCTCGCCCGTGACTACACGGTGATCGCGCCAGACCTGCCCGGCCACGGCCGATCGGCCAAGCCCCGGGGTGACTATTCCCTCGGCGCGTACGCCAGCTTCGTGCGGGACCTGTTGGTCCAACTCGACACGCCGCAGGCCACGATTGTCGGCCAGTCGCTCGGCGGGGGCATCGCAATGCAGTTCGGCTACCAACACCCCGAGTACTGTCAGCGGCTCGTCCTCGTGGCCTCGGGCGGTCTCGGCGAGGAGGTCGCATGGGTCCTGCGGGCCCTGGCGGCGCCGGGTATGGAGTTCGTGATGCCGATCGCGTTCCTGCCGTGGGTCAAGGATCGCCTCACCGACGTGGCCGGCGTGCTGTCGCGGGTCGGCCTGCAGGCATCGCCCCAGACGGCGGAGATGTGGCGGGCCTATCAATCGCTCACCGATCGCGAATCACGCACCGCCTTCGTGCACACGATCCGCTCGGTGATCGACCTCCGCGGCCAGCGCGTCAACGCCGAGAATCGGCTGTACCTCGCCGCCGATGTTCCCACCCTCATCGTGTGGGGCGCGAAGGACCCGATCATCCCCCTCGACCATGGCCAACGGGCCCACGACATCATTCCCGGCAGCCGGTTCGAGATCTTCGAAACGGCCGGACATTTCCCGCACGCCGAGGAGCCCGACCGGTTCGCAACCCTGCTCGACGAGTTCATCACCACCACCGAAGGCCACGACGCCACCTCCAGCTAGCGCGTTTCAGGACGGAACTTCGTAGCGGAGCCGGCCGGCTTCTCTGGCCGCGCCAATCGCCTCGACAGTGTCGGCGGGATCCCACCGGCCTTCGGTCAGCACATGGCGCGACGAGATAGCGGCCTGCGCGAAGTCGTCGTGCATCTTCCTGGTGACCGACGGGTCGGAGAAGCGATGCGCCTGACGAGCCTCGACCCGCGCGACGCAGACCTCCGCCGGCGGCAGAAGCATGACGTAGTCGAGCGTGCGGAGGCCGGTCGCCGCCGCGAAGGCGGCCAAGTACCAGGGCCCGACCACGCCGTCGAAGATAGTCGCATAGTCTCCGGCGAAGCGGCCGGCCGCTGCGGCAGCGG